>JAYVZM010000385.1:0-19689 GCA_043783345.1 Verrucomicrobiota bacterium | reverse complement strand
ACTCGGCACGCTTTTTCTCGCCGATGCCGGTGATGCCCTCCATCGCCTCGACCCGGGTCGGGTAATCGCGGGCCATCTGGCGGAGGGTGGCGACGCCGAAGACGACGTAGGCGGGCACTTGGCGTTCGTCGGCCAGCTGCTTGCGCAATGCGCGCAGGCGCGTGAAGAGGATCTCGTCGCAGGCGATGTCACCCTCGCGACGGGCGGTGCGTTTCGCTTTTGGCAGATCCAGGGGCTTGGTGAGGGTGATCGGCGCGCGGGAGCGCAGGACCTCGCGGCCCTCGGGCGCGAGCTCGAGCGTGGCGAAGCCGCCCTCGGCGACGGTGACGTAGCCGAGCCGCATCAACTCGCGGGCGATGGCGGCCCAGGCCGGGCGGGAAATTTCCTGCCCGATGCCATAGGTGGTGAGCCGGTCGTGGCCCCAACGCTCGATCTTGTCGGTGGCGGCGCCGGTGAGGACGTCGACGATGTGGTTCAGGCCGACATTGAAGGAGCCATGCTGCGCGATGCGGTAGAGGCAGGAGAGGAATTTCTGGGCGACGACGGTGCCGTCGTAGGTCGCGCGTGGCTCGAGGCAGTTGTCGCAGGCGGCGCAGTTGTCGAGGGGGAACTGCTCGCCGAAGTAGTCGAGCAGCTCGGCCCGGCGGCAGCCGGCGCTCTCGGCGTAGTGCACGATCTGGCGCAATTGGGCGCGGGCGACGGACTGCTCGTGCGCGTCGGTGATCTCGTCGAGGAAGTGCGTCTGCTTGGCGATGTCGCCCGCGCTGAAGAGGAGGAGGCAGTCGGCGGGCAGGCCGTCGCGCCCGGCGCGGCCGGTTTCCTGGTAGTAGCCCTCGATGTTCTTCGGCAGGTCGTGGTGGATGATCCAGCGAACGTTGGGCTTGTTGATGCCCATGCCAAACGCGATGGTCGCGCAGATGATGCGGGTCTCGTCGCGGAGGAAGAGTTCCTGGTTGCGCGTGCGCTCGGCGGCGTCGAGGCCGGCGTGGTAGGGGCGGGCGGGAAAGCCGCGGCTGGCGAGGGACTCCGCGACGCGTTCGGCGGTGGCGCGGCTGGCGCAGTAGATGATCCCGCTCTCGGTTTCGCGCGCGCGCACGAAGTTGATGACCTGCTTCGCGGGCTGGTCCTTGGGGATGACACGATAGGAGAGGTTGGGGCGGTTGAAGCTGGCGACGAAGGTGGCGGGGTCGCGGAGCTTGAGGTGTTTGATGATGTCGGCGCGGACGCGGCCGGTGGCCGTGGCGGTGAGCGCCATCACCGGCACAGCGGGCAGCAGGTCGCGCAGCCGGGCGATCTGCCGGTATTCGGGGCGGAAGTCGTGACCCCACTCGGAAATGCAGTGGGCCTCGTCGATGGCGAGGGCGGTGACGTTCCACGCCTTCAGGTTTTCCTGCCAGTTGTCGAGCATCAGCCGCTCGGGTGCGACGTAGAGAAGCCGCCACTCCCCGCGGTGCAGGCCGCGCAGGCGAGAGCGCGCCTCGTCGGCGTCGAGGGTCGAATTCAGGTAGGTGGCGGCGACGCCGGCGGCCTGGAGCTGGTCGACCTGGTCCTTCATCAGGGCGATGAGCGGCGACACCACCACGGTGAGGCCCGACCGGAGCAGGGCGGGGAGCTGGAAGCAGAGCGACTTGCCGCCGCCGGTGGGCAGCAGGGCGAAGACGTCCCGGTCGGCCAGCGCGGTCTCGATGATTTCGCGCTGCAACGGCCGGAAGGCACCGTAGCCGAAAGTGGTTTTGAGCGTGAGCAGGAGGTCGTCCACGGGAAGAGCAGTGTGGATGGGCGAGTCCGGTCCCGCCGGCAAGCCTGCAGACTACGTAAATTACTTCACGGGAGTCCGAGCCAACGGGCGAGGGCCCGGAGGACAGGCGCGAGCTTGTGGCCGCGGCGGATGCGGCGGGAGACGATGCGGAGTTTTTGCTTTTCGCGTTCGACCTTCGGGTCGACATGGCCGACCAGTTCAAGGCCGGCGAGGACGGGCAACGCGTAATGTCCGCGCTGGCGCTTGGCCGGCGGCGTGTAGGCCTCCCAGGTGTAGTCGTAGTCCCAGAGGGCGGACGTTACGCGTCGGTCGTAGATGAGGGGATCGAGGGGAGCGAGGAGGAGGGGGGAGGGATTTACGATTTCAGGTTTGCGATTTGCGATTTGATCCAAGAGCGGCAAATCGGTGCGGAGGCAGTGGAGGGTGGGGCAGCCGTCCACCTGGACGGCTTGCACGAGGTCCTCGACCAGAGCCAGGTCCTTTTTCCTGAGCAGCACGAGCCGGCGCTGGCGGAGTTTCAGGAGTGCGTCCCAGCGGGCGGTTTCCGCCGGCGTGGGTTCGGGCCGGGCGAGGATGGATCCGGGCAGCACCCGTTCGGGCAGGTCGTAGTAGCGGCGATGGTCGTTGCCGCGGCGGGCGATGAGCAGACGGCCGTGGAAAAAGAGTTTCTGCAGCGCGGCCTTGGCTTGGGTGGCGGCGCCCCACACGTGGCGGGAGCGTCCGGTGTTCGTGAAATCCTCGGAGGAGAGCGGACCGCGGGCGGTGATTTCAGCGAGGAGGTCCGGCACGAGTTGGCGTTGACGCGGAGAGAGCCGGCCGGACCAGGCGCCGGTCTGGCGCGGCCGGTGGCGCATCACGGACTGGAGATGAGGCCAGGCCTCGAGTGGAAAGGCGACGAGGATGTTGGCCGACGGGATATGGTGCTCGAAGGCGGTGCGCTGTGCCGCGGAGAGCGGCTTTTGGTCTCCGTGCAGGTGACGCATCAGACCGCCCTCCCGATAGCCGACGACGCGGTGGCGCAGGATATGATCATGCATCCGGCCGCACACATTGATCGGGTCGATCTGGATGTAGCCGTGGTGGGCGAGGGCGGCAGCAAGGTCCGGCGCCGGCGTGTCGAGTAGGAGGGCGCGGCGCATGAAACGGCGGGCGATGGCGGGGGTGACGTGGAGCGGCGGAGGCATTGACCAATCGCGAGCAAGCTCGCTCCCACAATTCTGGCAAAGAAAAAGGCCGCGCATCCGGCGCGGCCTGGGGGAGCGGTATAGCCGGGCCTATTTCTTGGGCGCGGCGGCGTCGACCTCCTGCAGGCGCTTCTCGAGGGCGTTCATGTCGCTGATGAGGCGTTCCTCCATCTTCTTGCGATCGGAGCTGTTGACGATGCTCATGCTGGCGGCATCGCGCACGATGTTCGCCGGCAGCGAGAGGATGCGGGTGATGAGCGACTGGTCCTTGAAGCTGCTGAGGTAGAGCGCGGTGATCTCGTGGGAGAGTTTCATCGAATCATGAGCGAGCGCCTGCGAGGTCAGGAGCTGGGTGTTGAGCGTCTGGTTGCGGGACATCTCGGCGGTGAGCACGCCGCTGATCTGGTCGGAGATTCGTTGGCTATAACCGTTGATGGACTCGCGGGTCAAATTCTGATCCTTGGACATCTCGGCGAGGATGGGGGAGATTTTTTCGGCCATGCGGCTGGACACCTTGTCCACCTGCTCGTTCTGGATCTTCTCGGCTTCCTCGGGCGACTTGGGCAGGGGAGTGTAGGGCTGGATCTTGTGGGCGATGGCCTCGGCGAGCTTGTTGACTTTCTCCTCGTTGACCTTGGCGAATTCCTCGTCGGTCATCAAGGCGTCCGCCTGGCGCTTGGCGATGGCGTCCTTGAGCAACTGGTTGACAGACTCGATGTGCCGGCGGGTTTCCTCGGCGGAAGCCTTCATCTCGGCGTTGGTCTGTTCGCGCAGGGAGGCGAGATCCGCCTGATGCTGGGCGTTCATTTCGGCGACCTTCGTCTGGGTGAACCAAAATGCCGCGCCAATAATGAGAACAGCAGTCAGGATGACCGCCGGAAGTTGTTCTTTAAACTTTTGCCACATGGGGTGAGTCTGGTTGAGTGTGCACCGACATCGATAGACAGGTGGATGTTCAAAAGCAATGCCGCCCTTTTCCAAAAAAATCGCCCCAATGAGCCTTAATCGCTACGAACAAGCAGTTTTCGACTACTGGGGGAAGCAACCTGATGAGCTTCGTCACTGGCAAGCGAAGGTCATCGAGTTGGCGCGCGGGCCGGGGGTGCAGGGCGAGAACGCCCGCGTGTTGGAGCGGGAATTGTGGGACTACTTGGTCGAACGCAGCCCGCAGGTGACGGCCTTGCGCGAGTTCCAAGCGAGCGCCCCGCGCCGCCTGAGCATGCTGAATCTGGCGGAGCACATCATCCGGCTGTGGGGCCCGCCGCCCAAAACGCGGAGGCCCGCCAGTCACGCCGAATAGCGCGGGTCAAGTCGGGGAATATTCACAATTTTGCAATTACTGCATTTACAAAGCGTCCAAGTGGATGCATCTCTTGCTCACCAGTTATCCACGCGATGGAAAACACAATTAGCGCGGTTTTAAATCCACCGCAGCATCAGGTTGAAGTCAGGGTGAAAACCTACGTTCTCGACACGAACGTTCTGCTGCACGACCCGCAATCGATCTTCAAATTCGAGGACAATAACCTAGCCATCCCGGTCGAGGTCCTGGAGGAGCTCGATGCGATAAAAAGCGAGCAATCCACGGAGCGCGGGCGCAATGCCCGCCGCGTGCACCGCATCCTCCAGGAACTCCTGCCCGACTCCCGCTCGATGCACGAGGGCGTGAAGCTGCCCAGCGGAGGCACGCTTTCGGTCATCATCAACCGTTACCTGGTCGAGAACAACTGGTCCTCGCCCGCCATGCAACGGCTGCGCGCGGTCCTGTCGGATTTCACCAAGAAGGACAACCGCATCATCGCCAGCGCGCTCTTCGTCCAGGAAACCTTCCCGCCGCCGACCATTCTCGTCACCAAGGACGTCAACGTGCAGCTCAAGGCCCGCGCCGTGGGCCTCGAGGCCCAGGACTATCTCAACGACAAGGTCCCCGAGGCCGACACCGATGAGGGGGACTACCAGACGATTGCGCTCGATGTTTATGAGATGCAGCGCTTCTGCTCCGAGGGCGCGCTGGAACTGGGCGGGGAGGTCGCCGCCCAGCTCTACCTCAACGAATACTGCCTGCTCATGACGCCCGAGGGGAAGACGATGCCCGGCCGTTATTATGGCCACAGCGTGGTGCGCCGCCTCCACATCCCCGATTTCGTCAAGGCGCCCGGCGGCATCCCCATCCGCCCGCGCAATCTTGAGCAGCAGTTTTTCGTCGATGCGCTGATGGACGACACCATTTCCCTTGTCACCTGCTTCGGCAAGGCCGGCACGGGCAAGACCCTGCTCTCCACTGCCTGCGCGCTCTATCAGACCACCAACGAGAACTCCCTTTACGACGGCCTGTCCATCTCCCGCCCGGTCATCGCGCTCGGCAAGGACATCGGATTCCTCCCCGGCACGCTGGAGGAAAAGATGAAGCCCTGGCTGCAGCCCTACCACGACGCCCTGGAGGTGTTGATGCCCTCCAAGCCGCAAAAGGAGCCGCAGTTCGCCAGCAAGAAGACCGGCAAGAAAAAGAAGAAGCACGATGACGCCATGTCGCTGATGTCCTCCGTTCAGCCTTCGCACACCGGCAATGGCAACGGCTTGCCGCCCCTCAAGCCCTACGAGCGGCTCATCAAGAGCGGGGTCGTCGAGATCGAGGCGCTCTGTTTCATCCGTGGCCGCTCGATCGCCCGCCGCTTCTTCATCCTCGACGAGGCGCAGCAGCTCACGCCGCACGAGGTGAAGACGGTCATCACCCGCATTTCGGAAAGCTCGAAGCTCGTGCTCATCGGCGATCCGGCGCAGATCGACAATCCCTACGTCGACTCGCGCAGCAACGGCCTCGTCTACTGCCACAACCGCATGAAGGGCCACTCCCTCGCGGCGCACGTGAAACTGTCGAAGGGCGAGCGCTCCAAACTCGCCGAGCTGGCGGCGGACCTGCTGTAGGGTTCGATTGGAGCAACAAGGCGGGACTAGCAGGCCCGCTCGCTGCCCGTTCGATAGGCTCAGGGCGGTCCGGATGCGATGCCGATGCCTCGCGGGACTAATAGCCCCGCCTCCATTCTGAAAATGCCTCGGGGCTTGCCCCGGGGAACCTCATTCCTTCACTTCCGCCTCGACCGGTTTCTCCTCGGTCTCGGGTTCTTCCTCTTCCTTGTCGAGCAGGCTGGGCTCTCCCTTGCGGTGTGCCATCCACTCCATGATGCCGGAGAACAGGCCGGTGAACATCAGGTCGCCGAACAGGGTGTTGCGGAAAAAGAAGATGGTGGGCGGGTATTCCGGGTGGCCCACCGTCATCGCCTGCCACCAGCCGGCGAGCGTCTTGGCATAGAACGCGTCCGCGGCCCACGCCTGGGTGTTGGTCACCAGGTAGAAGATGATGGCGCCGAGCAGACCGCCGCTCAGCAGATTGAGCCAGGATTTGCGCTTCGCCACCCACGCGCCGAGAGCCAGGGCCACCGCGAAGCACGCCGTGCGGGCAAGGACGCCACTCAGCGGCCAGCTATACCCGTATTCCTTCGCGTAGAAATGGTTGATGTAGATATCCGACAGCCCGAGGGCCAGGAAGGGGATCAGCCACATCCAGCGCTTGCGGAAATACACCGCGCCGCAGAACGCGATGGCCATGACCGGCGAAAAATTCGACAGCGCCATGTCCAGCGTGGGCAGCAGCCGGTAGAGCACCGCGAGGACGATGAGGAGGACGGCGACAAGCATGGGGCGAGTTAAGCGAGGAGAGCGGTGGCGACAAACTTTTTGTAGGAGCCTGCTTGCAGGCGATTCAGAGCATGGACAACAAAGGCAAGTTTGGGATCGCCTGCAAGCAGGCTCCTACATTTCCGCCTCGCGCGCCATCAGCCAGAGCAGGTCGGACACGCGGTTGACATACTGCAGCAGCACCGGCCGCACGGTCTTGCCGTGGCCGCCCAAGCCGACGAGGCGCCGCTCGGCGCGCCGCGCGGCGGTGCGGGCGAGGTCGAGGGCGGCGGCGTGCGGGTTGGCTCCCGGCGTGGCCCAGCCGTCGAACTTCGGCTGCCGGGCCTCGATTGCCGCCACGACGTCGTCGATCCGCGTGAGCTCGGGTGGGCCGATCCGGGCGAACTTGGATTCGGCAAAACGCACCGTGTCTTCCTCGGCGCAGGTGATTTCCCCCATCAGGGCGACCAGGTCCCGCTGGATGCGCTCGAGTTCGGCGCGATCAAGGCCCGCGGATTGGGTGGCCTTGGCGAAGCCCAGCGCGGCGTTCAACTCGTCGAGCGCGCCCACTGCCTCGATCTGGGGATGGCTCTTCGGCACCCGCTGGCCGTAGAGCAAACCCGTCGCGCCTTGGTCGCCGGTGCGCGTGGCGATCGAACGGGGCTGATGCGGGCGGGCATCGGTCATGGTGTTTTTTTCTTCGCCGCCTCGCGCGTCTGTTTCTTCAGCGCCTTCAATTCGGGTTCGATCAGCGCCAGCACCTCCTGGGTCATGCGATCGATGTAGAGCACCCCGTTCAGGTGGTCGACCTCATGCTGCACGCAGCGTGAGAGCAGGCCGTCACAGGACAGCGTGTGCCCGTGGCCGGAGCCATCCTGGAACCTGACGGTGATTCGGTCCGGCCGGACCACGTCGCCGCGGATGTGCGGAAAAGACAGGCAACCCTCCTCGTAAACGGTCTCGAGCTCCGGCACCACCGTCACCTCGGGATTGACGAGCACCAGCGGCATGAACAGCTCCAGCGGGGGACGTGTCCCGTCGTATTCCCAGGCAAACTTCGCTTCCACCGGCCGCAGGTCGACCACGCACAGCTGGCTGGCCTGCCCGACCTGCTGGGCGGCGAGCCCGATGCCCTCGGCCGCATGCATGGTGGCAATCATGTCCTCGGCCAGCTTGCGCAGCGTCGCGTTGAAGGCGGAGATCTTGACGCCTTTTTTGCGCAGTATCGGGTCGTTGTATCGAACAATGGGCAGGGACATGGGTCTGTTAAGCCAGACAGGGTATTTGCCCGCGCAGGGTGGCGGCAAATAAATTTGTTTCTCTCCCCCCAATCGTTATGGCTCACCACATGTCCACGTCCGCTTCTGGCGTCCGCTCCGTCTCCTGGCCGGTCTGGCTCGGGCTGGGCGCTGGGCTGTTGGCGCTGGCGTGGCTGCTGCCGGTCAATGTGAAGTCCCTCAACACCGCGCTGCTGCGCGAGGCGGGGCATGGGACGCCGTCGGCGGCGGGATTTGGCCGCGAGCTGCTCGATCTGGACAAGCCCGGTCCCGCCGCGCTCGTGCTGGAAGCGGCGCGCAAGGCGGGCGACCCCGGTGCCAACGCCCTCGGGGTGATCTTCGATTCCTTCGCCGAGAAACACCGTGAGATGATGCCGTGGGGCGGATGGGATGTCGCCCTGGAACCCTTGCTGGCCAACCGCAACGCCGCTTCGTCCACCGATTCGCAGGCCGTGCTCAAGTTCATGGTCCTGCAGCAATCGCGCGACAACCTCCGCCGCTACCTGGCGGTATCGCGGCTGCCGGCGGTGCAAACCGTCCTGAAGACGGGCGAGCTGACCACGACGCAACGCTTCGTGCCGGCGAACCGGCCGGGCGGGCAGCCGCTGGACGCGGTGATTTTGCTGACGGCCTATCTTTGGCAGACGGAACATCTGTCCGCCGCGCTGCAACGCGAGGTGCGCGGCCTCGCCGAGGCGGCGGTCCAAAGCGGGCAGATGGGCGAGCTCGAGGATTTTTATCTCGATATCCTCACCCTCGGCCAGCGGCTCAACTGGGTGCAGCTGTCCGAGCTGCTCCGCACCACCGGCAGTTTGGGCACGGTCGGCCAGTTCGCCCACCTGGCGCGCATCGCGCCCGAGCATCTGTCCATCATTTATACCGCGGCGCTGATGACCCGGTCGGCCGACTCCGTGGCGCGCTACCTGATCACCTTCGGCCGGCCCGGGGCGGAGCAGCTCCAACTGGCCCTGTCCTACGGCCAGGGTGCGGTCGAGCAACTCGTCCAGCGCCAGGTGCCGGTCACGCGCGGCGCCGGGCCGGAGTTTGAATTTGGCGCGGCTTTTGCCCTCCGGCATCCCGAACTGGCGCTGCTGGGCAAGTATGCCGCGTTTCTCGCCGGAATTTTCCTGCTGCTGCGCGCGGTGGACCTGGGACTCTTCTTCTCGGTGGAATCGGCGTTGCGCGGAGCCTTTCCCCGCATGGGCAGCGGGGTGATCGCCGTCATCCTCACCTTCATCTTCTTTGTCTTCTCGGAACCCTTTCTGCTCAAGGCCGCACCCCTATCCGAATACAAAATAAAACTCACCCTTCCCATTGTCGGCGCCCTCGCGGCGCCCGCCACCAACGCTTCAACTCCACCCACCAACATGGACATCTCCACCATCCTCACCATCACCATCTTCGCGGCCATCCAGCTGGGCGTGTATGTCATCTGCCTGCTGAAAATCTCCGAGGTCTCCCGGCAGCCGGTGCCGGCGCCGACCAAGCTCCGGCTGATGGAGAACGAGGAAAATCTCTTCGACGGCGGCCTCTATATCGGCATCGCGGGCACGGCCACGGCACTGGTGCTGCAGGTTCTCGGCCTCATCGACGCCAACCTGCTCGCCGCCTACTCCTCCAATCTCTTCGGCATCGTCTGCGTGGCCCTCGTGAAGATCCGCCACGTCCGCCCCTACAAGCGCCAGCTCATCCTCGAGATCCAACAGGGCCCGGCGGCGTAAGGAACCAGCCACATGAACAAAACGCTGCTCCTGATCATGTGCGACTTCATGTTGCTCAACCTCCTGGCGCTCACCCGCTGGGAGAAGGCCGAGCCGTCGCACACCCAGCTCGAGACGGCCGCGCCGCGCGCCGCGGCCAACGCTCCGGCCGTCAACGCCGACATGGTCGAGCTCATGCGCCTCTCCCTCGAGGACGAAAAAAGTTCGCGCGAACAGCTCGCCGCCCAGCTTTCCTCCGCCCAGGGTTCGCTGTCGGAACGTGAAAAGAACCTCGCCGCACTCGCGCAGCAGAAGGGCCAGCTGGAAAAATCCCTGGCCGCCACCCAGGCCAGCACCAAGGAGCTCGAGCAACGCTACACGGCGACGGCCCAGGAAGCCACGCTGTCCAAGGAGCAGCTGGCCAGGATGCAGCGCGAGCTTGAGGAGCGCCGCGCCGAGGCCGAGCGCCAGAAGGCCGAACTCGCCCGGATGGAGCGGCAGAACGCCGAGGCCCGCCAGCGCATTGAGAACCTCAACGTCGCCGTGCGCGTGGCCGAGCAGGAGAAGGGCCTGCTGGCCCAGAACCTCACCGAGGCCAAGCAACAGGTCGAGGTCGAGCGCCTCGAACGCGCCAAGGTCCAGGAGCAGACCACCCAGCTGGCGCAGGGCGTCGGCCAGCTCGCCGAAAAATCCGGCGAGCTCAGCAAGGAGATCCGCGACAACCGCCCGATCAACACCAACCTGATCTTCTCCGAGTTCCTGGCCAACCGCGTGCAGACGAAGCTGACCGCCCGCCGGCCCGGCCTCTTCAGCCCGACGGTGAAGGAAAAAGACACCTCCACCGTCCTCGTCAGCGATGGCAACAAGGTTTACGCGCTGATGCACCTGAGCGACACGCCGTTCACCCTCAGCGAGGTGCCGACCGACTACGACCAGGTTTCCGGGCAGTTGCTGCGCGGGACGTTCAACGCGCCGATCGCGGAGCTGCAGTTCCTCCAGCTCGACCCGCGGGTGGTGGTGGCGCCGGTCGGCGGCTCCCTCGCCGCGCTCATGGGCGCCAAGATTTATCAGCTCGCCAAAGAGCCTTTCAAGTTCCCCGAGGCGGTCCTCGTGCGCGCCGACGACGGCCGCTACGGCGACACGCCCTTCCGGCTCGACCCGGCGAACTCGAGCTACGTCAAGCTCGACAATCGCATTGTCACCCGGCTGTTCGGCGAGATCGCGCCGAAGCGCGGCGACCTGGTGTTCAGCAAGACCGGCGACCTCATCGGCATCATGGTCAACAGCGACTATTGCGCGGTGCTCGGCAATTTCGCCCCGGCCTACACGCTGAAGACCGGCGACAATCCCGAGCCCAAGACCAGCACGATCCTCGGCGAGGCCTACACGCGCTGGCTGCGCCTGCCGGCCCGGCTGCAATGAGTCCGCGGTTCACGGTTCGAACTGGTAGAGCGTGAATCTGTCGCTCGCGCCGCGCGGCACCTCGAGCACGCGGCGCGCGGGGCTGCCGGCGGCATCGAGCCACGGGTGCGGCGGGTAAAGGCTGCCCTCATACAGGATGAAGAACGCCACCTTCTGCCCAGTGGCGGCATGGCGCAGTCCCGGTCGCACCACCGCGAGTTCCTCGGGATCGTAAATGGTGACGGGCACGACCCCGAGGCGCGGATCGCCCCGCTCGGCCAGCATCAGTCCGTAGCAGCCGGTGCGCAAAAACCGGTGCGTCAGCACCAGGCAGCGCACCTGGTGCCGGTCGGCGTAGCGGCCGAGGTAGGCCCGCACCTCCTTCAACCCGCTCCCGCTCCAGGGCCCGGTGAAGTATTGCTCGATCTCACCGGCGGGAACGGCGGCCCGCAACGGATCCGTGCCGATCTGCCAGGACACAAAACCCCACCGGGCCAACGCCGCCGCCAGCAGGGGAAGCAGCCACCGACGCCACCGGCCCGGGACCGCCAGGGCCGCTCCCCAGGCCAGGGCCAGAAAGAGAATCAATGGCAAATGATCGGGCAGCACATAGCGGGCAAACGGCCGGTTGTAGAAAAGAGCGGCCACCAGAATGGACAGCATTGAACCAAGCGCGGCGCCGAGCGCGGGCCGGAGCCGGGCCCGGCCCGCCATGACCAGGGCGCCGATCCAGAGCAGCCCGAGCGGCCAGCCCCCATAGCCCGCATACCAGCCACACCAGCGGTCCAGGCGTTTCAGGGCTGCCTCGAAATAGTTGCTCGCGGAAAAATCCGGCAGCGATTCGAGGTGCGCGCTCTGATGGCCCAGCAGAGGCAAGTCCGACCCCAGGCAGAGCAGCGGCGCCAGCACCCCCAGGGCGATGAACGCCAGCTCCCGGCTGAAAACGGGCCGGCCCAGGTGGATCCGGACCGCGGCGTAAAACAGGCCGAGCCACGGCAGCGCCAGGACGGCGGAGATTTTCAAAAGACAGGCGGTGCCGAACAATCCACCCGCGGCGAAAAACCACGGCCAAGTCCGTTTCTCTTCGGCCACGCTGCCGGCGGTCATCATCGCCACCGCCCCCGCGAGCAGCGCCGTGACGAACGGATCCTGCAAGGCCAGCCTTTCATGAAAGACGGCGAAGGGCAGCACCGCCCACAACCACAGCCCGCAGAGCGCCGCCGCGCGTCCGGCGAGCCGGTGGAGCGTCCAGCCCACGGCAGCCAGCGCCGTCAGTCCGGCGCCGGCGCTCATCAGCCGCGCCACGGCCAGGGCGTGCTCGGGGAACCAGCCGGCGGGAAGAAAAAGGTGGGCCAGGGCGGGCCGGCCCTGCCCCAGCGGATCGATGATCGCCCGCGCCCGGGAATCGAGTGCCGCCAGGATGTTGCCGGCCTCGTCCACAAACGGTTCCGGGCCGCCGATTCCCCGCCACCGCAGCCAGGCGGCGAACAACACGGGCAGCGCCGCCCACGTCCAGAAGGGGAGGCGGAGATCACGCGCGCGGGGGGACGGCATCGTGGCCGCATCCAAGCGATGGGCGGGGCGAAGTTAAGCTTTTTTGTCCGCAAAGCGGGGTTTACAGCGGCGGGATGGCCGCGCTTGCTGGAGGCGTGCTTCCCGCCCTGCTCGACCAATTCAGCCTGAACGACCCATGGACCTACCTCGGATTGTTCCTCGGGGTGTCGCTGCTGATGCTCTGGCGGCTGGAGGCCATGCTTGACCACGGGCTCGAAGGCACGGCGCTGGGCACGCTCGTCATGCCTTATTGTTCCGGCCTGGGTAATCTGATCTTCGTCGCCATCATGATCGCGCGCGACGGCGCGCCGCGCGAGGTGGTGACCAACTGCCTCGTCAACAATGTCACCAATCTCACGCTGTTGCTCGGGGTGCCGGCCCTTTTCTGGGGCCTGCAGGTCATGCCGGGCAAATCCGCCGCCGCGGGCGGCAAGGAGAAAAAGACGGTCCCGCCGGCCCGGGCGGACGTCGGAGGCACCGCGAGCCGGCTCAACCGGCTTTCGTTGCTCCTCACGCTGGTCGCCGTGCTGTTCTTCACGGGCGCCGTGTGGGTCCTCGGGCGCGACGGCCGGCTCGACCGCAACGATGGCTTCCTGCTCATCGGGCTTTTTCTCTTCTGGCAGTGCTTCCAGGTGTTCGACGTGCTCAAGCACAACGTCCGCTCGCGGGTTTCGTTCGGCCTCCTGTTCTATGTGGATGCGCTCGTGGTGCTCGCCTGTGCCTACGCGCTGTATGAAACCATCGACTGGCTTGTCACCTGGTTGCTGGCGCAAAAAGGCGGCTTCGTCAGCGCGGCCAATCTCGGCTGGCTGACCGGCTGGCTGATGGTGCTGCCCAACGCCGTGCTGGCGGTCTACTGGGGCTGGAAGCGCCGCGCGGATGTCGTCTACGCCTCGCAGGTGGGCGACGGGCACATCTGCATTCCGCTTTGCCTCGGTCTGTTCGCGCTGGGCAAGCCGCTGCCCGTCACCGGATTTTTCGAGACCGGGCTGCTCATCCTGTTCGGCGCGGTCGCCGTGCACGGCACGCTGTTGCTGCTGACGGGCGGTCTGCCGCGGTGGGCCGGCGCCGGGCTGACGCTGGCTTATGGCTGGTTTGTGTGGCAGGGGCTGCTGGCGTAGCCGGCTGATTGGGAGGACGGAGAGCAGAGGACGGAATCGCCCCTGTTCTCCGTCTTCTGTCCTCTGTGCTCCGTCCTCCGATTCCTACTCCAGCGGATCGAGGCGGAACAATTCGCTCAGCAGGACAAAAGGCGCTTGGGCTTCGCGCCAGAGCGGATCCTGCCGGATTTCGGCCATCGTCCTGCCGGTGTTGTTGCAGAAAAGGTAGCTGGCGGCGCCGAGCCGCATGCAGGCGTCGAACCGCGTGCCGGCGGCATCCCGCGCGAAGGCGAAATCGCCGACGGCGAGTTGTTCTTGTTCGAGTTCCGCGCGCAACGGCACCAGGTCATCCTTGAACTTGCGCTGGTAGGACTCCGCCCGCGGACCGGAGTAGGCGAGGATGGCGCCCTGCTCGGCGGCCAGTTTCACGAGGATCCACTCGTCGAAGACCGGCTTGTTGTAGAGGGAGGTCATCCGTCCGAGGGCGGGGATGATGGCGGAGCGGGCGTGATCGAGATTCATGCGGATATGACCCCTGTATTTGGAGAACGTTCATCCGGTGGCCAGCAGATTGTGCGGACTTCCCCGGCGGACGAAACCACGCGGGAAGGCTTCCTTGCCATGGGGTGAAGACCCGCGCTCCCGCACCTCGGGCAAAACAAAATGGTGCTTTTTCCACCGGCCCCGGCTCATGCCGGTGGCGGTCACGCTCGCGATTTACGGCCATCACTTCCGGAAATGCAGCGCCGCGCTGGCGCCGTGAGCGCCGCCCGGGCTGAATCCGAATTGAATTCGACAGCCGGTTCCGGCCGAACCAAGCTGCCGTTTCACTCCCTATGAAACCCCCTTTGGTATCCGTGTTAGGACTCATCGCCGCCACGGCGGCTGCCCTGCGCGGCGCACCCGATCCGAACTGGCTGGGCCATGACCGCGAGCGCCCACTGCCGGCCGTCGTCACTCCGGGCACCTTCAGTTCGCAGGAGCAACCGGGGACTCCGCCCTCCGACGCGACCGTATTGTTCGACGGCAAGGACACCTCGCAATGGGTGGCGATGAACGGCAGCCCCACCAAATGGGTGGTGCGCGACGGGGCGTTGGAATGCGTCCCGGGCAGCGGCTACGTCCGCACCCTTCAGTCTTTCGGCGACTGCCAGCTCCACATCGAATGGGCCACGCCCAACCCCGGGCAGGGGTCCAGCCAGGGTCGCGGCAACAGCGGCGTGTTTTTCGGCCTCGACCGCTATGAGATCCAGGTGCTCGATTCCTACGAGAACAAGACCTATGCAGACGGTTCGGCGGCGTCGATCTACGGGCAATATCCTCCGTTGGTGAATGCGTCGCTCCCGCCCGGCAAGTGGCAGACCTACGATCTGATCTGGACGGCGCCGCGCTTCGACGCGGACGGCAAGCTCCTTTCCCGGGCATATGTGACCGTGCTGCACAACGGCGTGTTGGTGCAGAACCACGTCGAGTTCACCGGCGCCGATCCCTGGATTGGCCGGCCGCCCTACAAGGCGCACCCGGAACGGCTGCCGATCGCGCTGCAGGACCACGGCAATCCCGTGCGCTACCGCAATGTGTGGGTGCGGGAACTCGGCAATCCGCGGCACAAGGAATTCATGCTGCCGGAGGCGTTGCTCGAATCCTATGCCGGCGACTATGGCCAGAGGAACAGCGTGAAGATCCGCCGGTTGCCCGACGGGCTGCTGGCGCTGACGCTGGGCGGCGCGGAAGTTGTCTTGCACGCGGAATCCCCGACCCGGTTCTACGCGCTGACGACGGACGTGCAATGCGATTTCGATTTCGCGGGCCCGACGAAGAGAATCGCCGTCACCGTGGGCGAGGACTCCTCGCGCGCCATGAAAATGGACCGGATATCGCCGTAGGCGCCGCCGCGATTTCGGATTCATTGTTTGAGGCGGGACTGGCAGTCCCGTGGCTTGTCGGTTGCGTGGCCCATGCCTCGCGGGGCTACTAGCCCCGCCTCCATGGAGGCGGGGCCTTCCCGCGCGCCGAACATGTTGACGGCTTTGGTGGCTGCGATTATGACACGCCCCGTTCTCCGTCGTATCCCTCAAAACCCGCCCCATGTCCGCCGCTCCCTCTGACGCCAATCCTGTTCCGACTCCGCCCACCCCATCGGCCCAGGATCACGAAGCCGACTGGCTCCTCAAAACCTACCAGCCCGGCGCGACCAACCTCACGGTCCGGGCCGTCGTCGTGGGCATGCTGATCGGCGGGGCGATGTGCCTTTCCAACCTCTACGTCTTTTTCAAGACCGGCTGGAGCATGGGCGTCACCCTCACCGCCTGCATCCTGGCGTTCGGCGTGTTCCAGCTTTTGCAGGCGGCCCGCCTCGTGAAGAAACCGCTCGGCGCCCTTGAGAACAACGCGCTGACCACCGTGGCCTCGGGCGCGGGCTACATGACGGGGGGCGGCAACATGGCGGCGTTTGGCGCGCTCCTGATGGTCACGACCTTTCGCCCCGAGCCGCTGCCGATGATCGCCTGGTTTGCGCTCATCGCCGCGCTGGGGGTTTTTGCCGCGATTCCAATCAAGCGCCAGCTCATCAACCAGGAGGGGCTCGCGTTTTCCCACCGGCACCGCCACCGCCGAAACCATCCACTCCATCCACGATGCCGCCGCGGGCGGGGGCGCCAGCAAGGCCGCCTGGCTCGCCGGTTCGGCGGTCTTCGCCGCCATCCTCACCTGGTTGCGCGACGCCTGGCACCTGATTCCCGGCACCATCGGGCTCCCGGTCATGCTGGCCGGTCGCGCACTGGCGGACTGGACGCTTTCGCTCAAGGCCGAGGTCGTGCTGATCGGCGGCGGCGCGCTGATGAGCTTCCGCACCGGCTGGTCGCTTTTGCTCGGCGCCGTGCTCACCTACGCGGTGTTGGCCCCGGCCCTGGTGGCCAAGGGCATCGTGACGACAGTCAGCTACAAGGCCATCGTGGCCTGGTCGCTCTGGCCGGGCGCCGCCATCCTGGTGGCGTCGGGCCTCACGTCCTTCGCCATCGACTACAAGAGCGTGGCGCGATCCTTCACCGGACTGACACGAATTTTCCGTCCGGGCAAGGAGACCGACACCGGCATTTCCGCCGTGGAATGCCCCGAGTGGTGGTTTCCGATCGGCTTTGTGGTGCTCACGCCCGGGGTGGTCGCCCTCATGGTCTGGCTGTTTCAGATTCCCCTCTGGGCCGGCCTCGTCGCGGTGCCGCTCGCGGTCGTGATGGGCTTCGTCGCGGCGCGCGTCACGGGCGAGACCGACGTCACGCCCACCAAGGCCCTTGGCCCCGTCACGCAGATGCTTTTCGGCGTCATCACGCCCGGCAATCTCTCCGGCAACATCATGTCGGCGAACGTCACCGGCGGCATCGGACTGCACGCGGCGGACCTGCTGACCACGCTCAAGACGGGCTGGCTGCTCGGGGCCAAGCCGCGCCACCAGTTCTACGCGCAACTTTTCGGCGTCGTGGCCGGCGCCCTCGTCGTGGTGCCCGCCTTCAACCTCATCATTCCCGACCCGAGTGTGCTCGGCGGCGAGGCCTGGCCGGCGCCGGCGTGCGTGGTGTGGGCGGGGGTATCCAAGGCGTTCGCGGGCGGCCTTGGCGCGCTGCACGAAACCTCGCGCGTGGCGATCGTGGCCGGGCTCGCCCTCGGCGCGGCCCTGGCCTTGTTGGAGAAATTCGCCCCCCGGCGGCTGCGGCCGCTGCTGCCGTCGCCCTCAGGCCTCGGCCTCGCGATGGTCATCCCCGGCAGCAACAGCGTCGCCATGTTCGTCGGCGCCGCGATCGCCGAGTGGATGCGCCGCAAGCTGCCCGTCCTCGCCGAGAAGACCGTCGTGCCCGTGGCCTCCGGCTTCATCGCCGGTGAGAGCCTTATGGGTATCCTCATCGCCCTGCTGATCGTCGCAGGCGTGATCGCGAAATGAAGGGAGGTTTTTGTAGGAGCCTGCTTGCAGGCGATCCAACGCACGGTCCGTTGCGTGAGTCTTCAATCGCCTGCAAGCAGGCTCCTACAAATAGATCTCGATCGCAGCGTCGCCGCAAGTAGACCCGCCGCTCACTCGATGACCAACACAAAGCCGCCGCGGGGCGGCAGGGTGATTTCGAGTTTCCGCCCGGGCGTCACGCCGATCTTCTCCGTGCGGAACGAGAGATTGCCGCCGTCGCCATCGGCGATGAGCGTGCCGGTGCCCGTCGGGGACAGTCCCGCCAGGTCGAGCGCGAGGGTCCGGGCGGCCGGCTCGGCGTTGATGCCGGCGACATACCAGCGGCTGCCGCCCCGGCGGGCGAGAACGACGAATTTGCCGGGGTCGCCTTCGAGGAACCTGATGTCATCCCACACGCTCGGCACGCCTTGGAGAAATTCCCGGACGTAGCCGGGGGCCTTCGCCAGGCCGTCCGGGATTTCCGCGTAATGCTGGATGCCGGAGGTGAAAAGCACGGAGAGCGCCAGTTCAAACGCGCTCGTGGTCCGGCGCTCGATGCGATTGATGCGGTCGAGCACCACGGGGGTGAAATCCATCGGATCGAAAACATTGCGCGTGAACGGCAGCATGGCCGCGTGCGTGGCTTCCTGGTCGGCGTTCCGCTGCTCGAAGGTCACATACTCCAGGCCGCGGATCGCCTCCATGGTCATCAGGTGCGGATAGGTCCGTTGCCAGCCGCGCGGGAGCGTCGCACCGTGGAAATTCATCAGGAAGCCATACGGCGCCGCGTCCTCGAGGATGTCGTGGTAGTAGCCGATCACCGACTGGCCGTCGCCCCCGAAGAAGTCCACCTTCAGCCCGGCGATGCCCATGGCCTTGAGCCGGTCGAATTCCCGCACGCGGCCCTCGTGGGTGAGCAGGAGATTGCGCGGCGTCTGCGGTGTCTCGTTCCAGGCACCCGCCGAGTTATACCACAGCAGGAGCCGCACCTTTTTCGCGCGGCCGTAGTCGGCCAGCTCCTTGATTTTCTCGTAGCCGATCTGCGCGTCCCAGAGCGCATCGATCAGGCAGTAACGCCAGCCCATTTCAGCGGCGTAGTCGATGAACCGTTTCTGCACCTCGTAAACCGTCTGGCTGTCGCCCAGCAACGGCCAGCTCCACGCCGCCTTGCCCGGCTCGATCGAAAGATCCGCGGGTGGCGCCGGCGCGTCGGCCAGATCGGTGCCGAGCGTGGATTCGACGATCGTCTTCAAGCTGCCAATGGCGATCAGCCGCCACGGCGTCAGCCAGGGGAGGGTTGACTCGGGGTTGACCGGGCCGTTTTGAAAATTCTCGCGCGGATCGGGAAAGCCGACCGCATACTCGCCGTCGGGCGATCCGGCGCGCAGCCGCGTGCCGCAGTAGTTCCGTGGCAACGTTCCTTCGCTCACGAGCAGCCAGGTGTCGCCCGAACGGAAGAGCGCGGGATAGACCCAGCCCGCGGCGATCGGGGACGGTGTGCCGACGGGGATGTCCTTCTCATAATACTCCTCATAGCCGGGATTCACCTGCTTCCAGCCGCTCTTGGCCTCCGACATCGGTTGCAGCCAGGCGCGCGTGCCGGGCAGAAAGTGGAACGACGACACTTCCTCGCCCAGCCGACGCAGGGCGATGTTCGTTTCCGGGAATAAATAGCGGAACGCCACGCCGTCGTCGGAAACTTGGAAAATAATGTCCATTGCCTGGCCGGCGGCCGTCTGGAGATGGAACACCTGGCGATTTGCGCGGTAGGTGTTCACGCGCCGCTTGGCCGTGAGGATTTCGTATTTGTCCTGCACCGGCTCCGCGGCGGACGTCCCGAGCAAGCGCAGCCCTTGCGTGAAGTCCGCGTCGTCGCGCACGAGACCAAGCCGCGATTCCTGCAAAACGGCGCGACCCTCGTGTTGGACAGTATAGCGGGGCGCGCCGGCGGCGTTGAGATAGAAGTCCACCGCGAGTTTGCCATCGGGGCTGGCCAAGGTGGCCGCCTTCGGGGCGCCGGACAGGGAGACGGAGAGAGCCACGGCGCCGAGCGCGATCAGGACAAGCGGGGAAATCTTCATGGGGATGGCAAGGAGGCGGAGCAG
>JAYVZM010000384.1:0-3348 GCA_043783345.1 Verrucomicrobiota bacterium | reverse complement strand
ATGGTGCTGAGGGTGAGGGCGTAGGTGGAGAAGCAGAAGATGCCGTTGAAGCCGATGCGGAGGGAACCGAAGAAGCGGTTGTAGTTGGTCTCGCCGGTGAAACGCGGCGGGCGGTCGAAGGGGATGATCGCCTGTTTGAAGCCGACGACGGCCACCATGCCGCGGAGGAAGCCGTGGCTCTCCTTGAGCCGCACCACTTCCTGGACGACGCGGCGCGACATCAGGCGGAAATCCCCGGTGTTGGGCGGAATGCGGACATCGGCGATCTTGTTGATGATCTTGTAGCCGGTGCCGGCGACGAGGGTCTTGATCCAGGGTTCGCCGGTGCGCTGGCGGCGCTGCGGCAGGGCGACATCGTAGCCTTCGCGCCATTTGGCCACCATCTCGTGGATGAGCTCGGGCGGGTCCTGCAGGTCGACATCCATGACGATGACGGCGTCGCCGCGGGAATACTCCATGCCGGCGAGACTGGCCATGGGCTGGCCGAAGCGGCGGGAGAATTTCAGGAGCTTGATCCGCGGATCCTGCGCCCGGTGCTCGAGGATGATCTCCTCCGTGCGGTCGGGGGAGGGGTCCAGCGAGAAGATGATTTCGTAGTCCTCGGTGATGTCCGCCAGGATGGAACGGATCCGGCGCAGGAACTCCGGGATGTTGCCTTCCTCCTTGTAGACCGGGACGACGAGACTGAGAAGCATGGCGTGAGGCTTAGGTGAAAGGCGGCGCGGCGGAAAGGCCGAAAAGCAGCCGGCTCAGTCGAAGTCGATGTTGACGACCCGGAACGAGCGCTGGCGCGGGTCGGCCGCGGAGAGCTCGAAGAGCCGCTCGGCGGCGAGCGAGACCTGGGTTTCGCCGGCGGCGGACAGCGGCACGACGATGCGCTCGGTGGCCTCGAGCTTGAGCGGGTGCGATTCGAGGGCGCCGCCGTTGACCGACACGGCCACGGGGTAATCGGTGCGGGCGGGGAAGCGGATGACCTCGATGATGGCGTGATGCTGCTTGCTGGTGGCGGGGAAGCGGAAACCAGCCTGGGTGCCGGCCCAACCATCCTGATCGATGCCTTCAGGCTGGAAAAGATAGCCGGACGGATGCCAGCCGTGGACGAAGAGATCGGTGCGGCTCAGGTTCTCGAAGGTGAGGTTCTTGATCAGGAAGGAGCGCTCGCGCTTGCCCTCGGGCAGCGGGAAGACCGTCGCGGACTCCAGGGTGATCTCGTTGCCGGCCTCGGGGAGGACAGGCACGAAGACGCTGTAGTAGGTTCCGCGCGGAACCGCCTGGCTGGCGTAAGGCTTGCCGTTGAGGGAGACCTTGAGTTCGTTGGCGGCGAGCGGAGCCCAGCCCGGCATCTCCAGGTCGATCTTGAGGACCTTGAATTCGCCGAAGGTGGGGACGTTGAACTTCGCCGAGCGGTTGATCCAGCCGTCCTCGTCGACGCCCTTGAGCGCGAAGCCCTCGCCCTGGCGGTTCTTGATCGCGCGGAAGGAAGCCAGGTCGGGCAGATCGCCGATGGAGATCTCTCGCACAAAGGCGGACAGGTGGCGGGTGTCGGTCTCGCCATAGGGCATCGAGCCGGAGAAGTTGAGCCGGACGGTCGTCACCGCGGCGGGCTCCCGGATGAGGCGGGTGAGGGTGAATTCACCGGAACGGAGATTCACGACCTCGGTCGGCCGGTCGTTGATGGAAATGGTGAGATCGAGGCCGCGCGTGCGATAGAGCGGGGTGTCCGGCACGTAGCCCTTGAAGGTGAGGACCTGGCCGGGATGGGAACCGGCGAGCTTGAAGAAGGATTCGGTGCCCACCCAGCCGTCCTCGAAAACGCCGGAATACTCGAGGCCGGGGTAGCGGGAGAGGTCCTGCGGGAACTGGGAGATTTTCGTGGGACGTTCCAGCTTCTGATATTGCTCGTCGGTGATGACGGAGATGTCGCGGGTGAAGCCGACGAGCCGGCGGTCGTCGAGGTTATACTTCTCGCCCCACAGTTTCATAAGGCCGGTCTTCAATTTGCCGATCGGCCGGGCCTTGTCGGCGAAATCGACGGTCAGATAGGCCTGTTGCTCGAAGACCTCCGGCTTGATCACCGGAGAAAAGACGCGCGCGGAACCGCTGCCGACGAAGCCGAGTTTGTAGTCATCCTCGCCGATCACCACCGCGTCGTGCGGCAGCTCGTAGCGGTCGCCGCCGAGGGAGGTGCGGGTGAAGTCGACGACGACGCGGATCTTCGGCGAGGGATTGATGACGTGAAACATGTTGTAACGGCCGGTGCCGTGGAAATAGACGTCGCCATCCGTCACGGGCTCGGGCTCGCGCTGGAAGAAGGCGGCCTTGAAGCGGGCGGAGGAGTAATAGTGGGGCCCCAGTTCGGAGTGGATGAACACCAGGCGGTCGCTGACATCCTTCTCCAGCTTGTATTGGTAGATGTTCTGGTAGCTCCAGCCCGTGCCGTTGTTCGCCTTGTTGAAGTGATCGAGGTGGCTGCGCATCGCGACGAAGAGCCGGTTGTCGTAGCTGAGATGGCGGGAGCCGGTCTCGGTCCAGTTGTTGTCGAGCTTGTTGATGGTCATCACCCGGTAGTCGGCCACGTCGCCCTTGAGGATTTCCGGCGGGAGGAAGGAGCGGAGCAGGGAGAGCTTTTCAATCAGGCGCGCCTGCGGCCCCAGGTCGGGATCGGGATTGCGGAGAAAGGTGAGGACCGCGATGTTCGCGATGTTGTCCATGTAGCTGCGGCTGAGGAACCGCGTGTCGATGCCCTTGGTATATTGGGAGAGCAGCTTGGCGCCGACGACGTTGCTCATGTCCGACTCGATGGCGTCGAACTTGATGTCCTTGGGCGGCGTGAAGTGCACGCCGAACTCGGAGCCGCCGACGATTTCGGACAGGCCGCCGCCATAGGTGCCGAGGGCGGCGAAGCTGTAGTAGACGTTGCTCGGGACGGTGCAGAGAAAGAACACGGCGACGGCCCAGCGCCCGAGCCGGCGCCAGCGGGGCGAGCCGAGCAATTTGTAGAATTCATGCGCGAGCAGCAGGGTGATCACCGGCTGGGCGAACATCGCCAGCTTGAAGAGACCGAAGTCCTGGCCCTTGAAGAAAAGGAAGCAGCCCAGCGCGAGCATGATGACCGCGATGTAGCCGGCCGGCTCGCGCCGGAACATCTGGCCGAAGGCCATCCAGACAAAAAATCCGAGGAACAGCAGGCCGACCGCAATCTGGACGGAGATGAAGGGGTCGTAGCCGACCACGCCGAAGGCATGCAGCCCGAAGAGCATCGGCACAAACGAGGGCACGAGGGTCCAGGGGAAGAGCACGAGGCCGCCGCTCTGGTCGTTGATCTCGGCCATCGAGCCGAGGCCGGCC
>JAYVZM010000383.1:0-3349 GCA_043783345.1 Verrucomicrobiota bacterium | reverse complement strand
AGTCCTGGCGGCAACCCGCTCATCATCTGGAACCAGCCGCATCCAATCTACCTGGCCGACCTGATCCTGCGCCAGTCGCCCTCGGCGGAGAACCTGGCAAAATACCGCGAGCTGGTGCAGGACACCGCCGAGTGCCTCGTCTCCATGCTGAAGTTCGACGAGAAGCGCGGGCAGTATGTGCTGGGTCCGCCGTTGTGGATTGCGCAGGAGATCCACGATCCGGCCACCAGCCAGAATCCCGCCTACGAGCTGGCTTACTGGCGCTGGGCGATCGAGACGGCGCAGCGCTGGCGTGTGCGTGCGGGCCTGCCCCGGGAAAAACCTTGGGATGGAGTGCTCGCCAAACTGGCGCCGCTGCCCGTCGCTGACGGAAAATACACGGCCCTGGATTCGCATCCCGACACGTGGACCAATCTCGCCAGCCGGCACGACCATCCGGAAATGCTGATGGCGATGGGCTTTTTTCCTCCCGGGGCCGATGTCGACCGCGCCACGATGGACCGGACCCTGACCGGTGTCCTCACCCAGTGGGATTGGGCCACCAAGATATTCGGCTGGGATTATCCGATGGTGGCCATGGCCGCCACCCGGCTTGGCCGGCCGGCGGAAGCCGTCGAGATTCTGCTGCGCGACGGCCCCAACAACCGTTACCTGCCGAACGGCCATTGCCCGGTGGGCACCGACCGGGCCCAGGCGAACCAGGATGAGGGCCGCCGCGAGATCGCGGTCTATCTGCCGGCAAACGGGGCGTTTCTCTCCGCGGTCGCGCTGATGGTGGCAGGGTGGGAGGGGTGCACGGAGGAATTTCCCGGGTTTCCCAAGGACGGCACCTGGAAAATCCGCGCCGAGAGTCTGCAACGCCTGCCCTGAACCGACCCGGCGAAATCGCCGGTGGCGGCGTGCTTCACGAAGTGAAATCGGCCCAGCCGTGGCAGTCGCGCACGTGCAAACCGCTTACGCCCGTCATCACCCAGTGATCCGCCGGCCCGCCGTCCAACAAACGGATGCCGGCCAGTTCCGCTCCCGCCACATCTTCCAGCATGATCGCGGGACGCTGATCGGCATCGAGCAGGTGCAGCGCGATGTCGCGCAAATGAATTCGGGCCGCGTGCCGGATGTAGATGCCCCACGAAGGCAGCGTGCCGAACAGCATGGGCTCCGGGTAGCCGTCCACCAGCTCGGGCACCTGGCGTTGCGCCGCCGCCAGCGTGCCGCCGCCGCGGGAGTGGAGTTGAATGCCCGCCAGGCGCACCTCGGTCACCGGATGGCCCGGCACCCCGGCGATGAAGATGCCATGCTCCGGCGCCACGTCGTAGGCGGTGACATCGCTGATCGTGATGCGGCAGGCCGTGCCCGGCGCGGTCGCCCCCGGGGCGCGCAGCCGGCCGCCCAGCCGGATGAAAATCGGCGCATTCATCACCTCGCGCATGGTGAGATTCGAGACCGTCACGTCCTCCATCATCGCCCCGTCCACCTGTTCGAGCGCCAGTCCGCGGCAGAATTCGAAGCGGCAGTTGCTGATGGCGATGTTCCGGAAGCCGCCGCTGGCCTCGGTGCCGAGCTTGATGCGGCCGATCGGCCCGCCCCGGTGGCGGACGACCCGCGAACGCGTGCCGTTGTAAAGCGTGCCCTCCTCGAAACCGCTGACGTAACAATGGCTGACGGTCACGTTCTCCACCGGGCGGACCCCGCCAAATCCGCACGAGGACTTGATGCAGATGCCGTCGTCCCACGGCGAGTTGACCGAGCAGTTCGAGATGCGGACGTTCGCACAGGCATCGATGTCGATGCCGTCGCGGTTGGTGTCGATGAACACATTGTCGACGGTGACATTGTCGCAGGCGGCGGCGAGAATCGCGAAATGTCCGCCATGCAGGATGGTGAGGTCGCGCACGAGCACGTTGCGGCAGCCCTTGAGCGCGATGGCCTTGTTGCCCACGCCGGCGGGCAGGACGTCGAGCCGGTGCGGGTAGCCGAATTTTCCCGGCGCAATCATCTCCTCGGCGAAAGGCTCGACCGGGCCGTCGGCCTCGAGGACGTCGGGCAGATGTCCCGGCGGCTGGGGCGCAACCTCACCCACGGGGAGCGCGATGCGGCCGTTCCCCCGGCTAAGGCCGCGGCCAAAGATGCGGCCCGGGCCACAGATGGACACGCCCTCGAGATTCTCGCCCCAGATGAGGCTGTTGCGGAAGCGCGAATGGCCGAAATCCTGGTGGATGTTGGGCGCGGCGTCCTCCGGCGCATCGTAACCGACCGCGCTTTCGCCCTGGTCGCCGCCCGGCTCGCCCGCCGCTGGCGGATCGGCGGCGATCAGCGTGGCCCCCGAGCCCAGCCGCAGGGTGATGTGGCTGAGCAGGCGGATCGAGTGGCTGAGGTAGTCGCCCGCCGCCAGCACCACCGTGCCGCCGCCCGCGGCGTGGGCCGCGAGGATGGCGCGATTGATGGCCGCGGTGTCGAGCGTGCGACCGTCACCGGTGGCGCCGAAGCGGCGCGCGTCGAACTCAGGCGGGGCAGCCTCCTGCCCCGCCGGGAAAATACCCGCGGGATGTCTCACGATGGGACGGTGGGACCGGATCAGAAGTTGACCGTGGTCGTGAACCGGACGTTACGGCCGGTCGCCGTGGTCAGGCCAGCGCCCCAGAAACGGGCACCCGCCACCGCGATGTAGTCCTTTTGATCGAACACGTTGTCGATCTTCAGACGGAAGGTAAACCGGTCGTTCATCCGGTAGGTGACGCCGATCGTATTCACGTATTGGGGCTTGAGGAAGAAACTGGTCTTGCCGACGACATTGAGCGGGGTGTAGTTGATCGGAATGTCACCCGCGCGCTTGCCGCTGTAGGCAAATCCGCCGTTGAGTGTGAGTCCTTTCAGACTCCCATCCTTGATGCGGTAGTTCAGCAGCATGGAGGCGTTGTTGTCTGCGACACCGCGGACCATGCGGCCCAGATTGTCGCGCATGTTGAGGTGCGAGTAGGTGGCGATCGCCGACAGGTCGCTGGTGATGCTGCCCATGAGCTCAAGTTCGTAGCCATTGTTATTGAGGTCCGAAACCAACTGTTCCGGCTGGGTCGGATCGTTCTGACGGGCGGGATTCGGCACCGTGACATTGGTCTGGGCGATCTTGAAGTAAGCGCCGTTGATCGAGAGCTTCTGGTTGAAGAACTCGGTCTTGAAGCCGTATTCCGATTGCACACCGCTCCTCCACAGGGGCTGCTGGTTGGCGATAACCGGCGAGGCATTGGTGGAGTGGCTGTAATAGATCGAGACATGGTCCTGCACCTTCCACAGGGCGCTGACGTTGCTCATGTTCTTGGAGTCATCCAGGATACTGAGCGCCGAATTCGTG
>JAYVZM010000382.1:0-8554 GCA_043783345.1 Verrucomicrobiota bacterium | reverse complement strand
ATGCTGAGATCGTTGGTCACGTGGTCGCCGGCGACGGGCAGCGTCCCGGTCACCAGCACATGGCCGTCGCGGTAGAGCACGTAATCGGTCACGCCCTTGCCGATGTCGATGACGAGCACGCCCTGGGTGCGCTCCTCGGCGGTCGTCAGCAGCGAGCCGCTGGCGAGGCTGGCGAGCACAAGTTCGCGGACCTCGAGATGGTAGCCGCCCACAACGTGGATGTTGTCGCTGACCTTGCTCTCCGGCCCGTGCACGATCCAGTAACCGACCTCGAGCCGGCGGCCCGACAGGTGCTCGGGGTCCGGCACGGCCTGGCCGTCGAGCCGGAACGGCCGGCGGATCTCGTGGATGCGCGAGCGGCCCGCGGGCAGCTCCTTCTCCTTGGCCAGCTCGCACACCGAGGCGATGTCGAGCGCGGTGACGGTGTTGTCGGCGGACTTCACGTTGACGGAGGCCTCGTTGTAGAAAGCGTCGAGGTGGCCGCCGGACTGGGCGAGCCACACCTCCTCGATGCGGGCGCCGGCGCGCTTCTCCGCCATCTCGAGCGCCTGGTGGGTCGCCTCGCAGGCGGCCTTGTAGTCGACGACCTCGCCCTTCAGCACGCCGCGCGCGGGCGCCACGCCCACGCCGATGATGTTCAGGCTGCGCCCGCGGGCGATTTCGCCCACGAGCACTGCGATTTTTCCGGTGCCGATTTCGACGGCGGCGATGATTTTGCTGCTGCTAGAGATCACGTTTGCTGGCCTTGCGTTGAGCGGTGGAGGGAAGGGAGAAAAAAGGTTGCGGCGACTTGGCCAGCTCCTCCCGCGAGTGGAGCAGCTGCACCGGCACCTGCCCCTCGAGCGAGAGGTTGACGGATTTCAGGGCCGGCTCGGGGAGCACGCTCGCGGCCTCGATGACATAGTCGAGCTGGGCGATCTGCTTGAAAAAGTCGCGCTTCCGGCTGAAGACGATCTCGGGAATGTCCTGCGCCCTCACCACGATTTCGTCGCGCTCTGCCAGCCGGGCCAGGGAAACGATGAGCCAGTCCCGATAAAGGTGCGGGGCCTGCAATTGCGCCGTGGAAAGCAGCGCGGAGACATCGCTCATCCCCTCGATGGCCGCGTAGGTGTTGCCCGTGCGCACCAGCCGGATGCCGTCGAGCCAGGGCAGCCCCGCCAGCATCTGCCGATCGTAGTTGAGGCCGTCGTAAACGACGCCGTCCTTCGCCACCAGCAATTGCGTGGGCGCACCGCCCTCGCTCGCCTGGACGCGCGCGACCGGCGTGCGCTCCTGCAGTGTGACGACGAGCGTGTCGGGAAAGCTCCGGGTGAGGACCGCAACGCGCACCTGGCCGTGGGCCAGCAATTTGTCCCGCAGCACCGCCAGCTCAAGCGACATCAGGCTGGCCGACTTGGGCAGCTGGAGCACGCCGCTAACCCATTTCTGCGTGAGCACTCCGTCGGTGATCAGGACGACATCGCGCACCGGCTCGCTGCGCACCGCGGTGGCGAGGGCCGCGCGGTCGGTCCGCCACTCGTGCGCGATCCCATAGACGCCCCAAGCCGCGACCGCCGTGAAAGTGCAGAGCGCGCAGATCTTCAGCCACGCGAAAACCTGCCGGCGGCGGCCCCGGCGCGACATGGCCGGCGCGCTCACCTCCTGGCGGATGTTGCGCCAGGAACGGCCCGGCGGCGGGGCGAGTTTGTCGATGGCGCTCATGATGGCAAAGTGGAGGCCAACTGGATCCGTTCCACGGCGGGGGCCGCCAGTTCGCGGCATAAGGCGGCAAAATCCAACCCCACGCAACGCGCACTCATCGGCAGCAGGCTGGTCTCCTTCATGCCCGGCAGCGCGTTGATTTCCAGCAAATACAACTCGCCCGCGGTGGAGAGCATGAAATCGATGCGGGCGTAATCCCGGCAGCCGCACGCGGCGAAGGCCGTCTCGGCGACCGCGCGCACCTGCGCGGTCATTTCCTCCGCGAGCGAGGCCGGGGCGAAATACTCGGTGAGGCCCTTGGTGTATTTGCTGGTGTAGTCGAACACGCCCGACCTCGGGACGATCTCCACCACCCCCATGGCGCGGCCGCGCAGCAGGCCGACGGTTAGCTCGCGGCCGAGGATGCGCTTCTCGGCGATCCACTCGCCCTGCCGGATGCCGCCCAGGGCGATCTCGAGGCCGACCTTGGATGTGACGATCTGCAGGCCGACGCTGCTGCCCTGGCGGTTGGGCTTGAGCACGACCTGTTCGCCCAGCTCGGCGACGAGCGCCGCGGCCGTGGGCTTGCCGGCCGCGAGAAAATGCCGGCCCGGCGCCACCGGCACGCCCATGGCCGAGACCGTCTGGCGCGTGCGCCATTTGTCGAAGGTCAGGTCGCTGCCCTTCGCGTCGCAGCCGGCGAAACCGATGCCCGCGGCCTCCATCAGCCGCTGCATCCCCCCGTCCTCGCCGAAAACTCCGTGCAACGTCGAGCAAACGATGTGCCGCGCCGGATCGAGCCCGGGCGGCAGCGCATCGCTGTCCACCGTGAAAAACTGCGTGGGATGCGTATAGGCCATCGCCAGGGCCACGGCCTTGCCGGAACCGAGCGACACCTCGCGCTCGGGCGATGTGCCGCCGGCGAGGATGGCGATGACAGGGCGCTTCACCGCACGTCCCTCCCTCTTGCCAGTAGCCCTTCGCCCATGGCATGCACCACCTGGGCGCAGCAAGTCTGCGCCCCGACGAATACCCGATGAAATCGGTTCCCCTTCACAGCACGTCCCTCCATTCCTGGCCGTAAAGGAGCACCTCGGGCTCCAGGTCGATGCCGCGCGCGCTCTTGACGCGCGCGCGGATCTTGCGCACGAGCCCGATGATGTCCGCGCTGGTCGCGTGGCCGCGGTTGACGATGAAATTCGCGTGCACCGGCGAGACCTCGGCGTCGCCCACCCGCTCGCCCTTCAGCCCGAGCTCGTCGATGAGCCGGCCCGCCGTCAGGCCGGGCGGGTTCTTGAAAACGCAGCCCGCGCTCGGTTCGCGCGGCTGGGACTCCGCGCGCTTCTTCTGGTAGACGTCGATCTGGCGGCGGATGTCCGTCGCTTCGGCGCCGGCCACCGGCTTCAAATACGCGCCCAGGGCGATCGTGTTTTCCAACTCGGCGCAATGCCGGTAATCCGCATGCAGCGCCGTCCGCGGCAGCACGCGCACCTCGCCCTGCAGGGTCATCAGGTGGACTTCCGCGACGACATCGAACATCCAGCCGCCCATCGCGCCGGCGTTCATCCGCAGCGCGCCGCCGACCGAACCGGGGATCCCCTCGAGAAATTCAAAGCCCTTCAACCCGGCCTTGGTGGCGAGCCCGCAGAGGTTCTTCAGCCGCAGGCCGGCGCCGGCCCAGATGCGCCCGTCGGGCAGGAGATCGAACTTCTGCCAGTTTTCGTGCGCGAGGCTGATGACCAGCCCGTCCACGCCCGCATCCGGGATGATCAGGTTGGAACCGCGACCCAGCAGCAGCACCGGCAGGTCGCGACGGTTCACCTCGAGCAAAAGCTGGCGCAAATCCTCGGTGCCCGCCGGCTCGGCGTAAACGCGGGCCGGCCCGCCGACGCGCATCGTCGTCTTGGGCGCGAGCGGCTCGCGCTCCACCAGCTTGGTGGCCACCGTGAGCCGCATCCGGGCGGCGGCCACGAACTCGTTCCAGGCGGCCTCGCGTTTTTCCGCGGCCTGGCGTTGCGTGACAAATTGACGGGCCGTCTGCTCGATGTCGCCCGCGCCGACGAAGACGAGCGTGTCGCCCGGCTGCACGGCCGTCTGAAGCCCCGCCAGCAGCCCGGCGTCGTTGCCCGGCAGGTAGGTCACGTGATGCTCCGCCCCGGTTTTCTTGAGTTCGGCGTAGATGTCGGCCGAGGTGCCACCCGCCACCGGCGACTCGCTCGCGGCGTAGACATCCATCAGAAAAAGACTGTCGGCCCCGGCCAGCGCGGCGGCGAACTCCGCCTTGAACTGTGCGGTGCGGGTGAAACGGTGCGGCTGGAAGACCACCACGAGCCGTCCCGGCCCGCCGCGGCGGAGGCTGCCGAGCAGCGCGCGAATCTCCGTCGGATGATGCGCGTAATCCTCGTAGACCCGGATCGTCGAGGCCAGCAGCAGCGTCTGGCGGCGACGCACGCCGGCAAAATCCGCGAGCGATGAGGCGTCAATCTTCGCGCCCAGATGCTGGGCCGCGGCGAGCGCGGCGGCGGCATTGCCGGCGTTGAACTCGCCATGGGCGCGCACCGTCGCCTGCTTCAGCGAAAACCTCCCGCCCAGCGCGAGCGTCTGGCCGGAAGCTTTGTCATATAATAGATGACAAAGGTATTCCCCGGTGCGGCCGAAGGTGAAGACGGGGGCGCTGAATCCGCCCCGGTGGCGGATGCGGGCCGACAGGGCGCAGGCATCGCTGAGGAACACCGCGCCCTTCGTCCGGGCGAAGAGCGCGGCGAAGGCCGCCTCCAGGTCGGCGAGCTTCGCGTAGTGGTCGGGGTGGTCCCAATCGAGGTTCACCGCCACCGTGACCTCCGGGGCGAAGCGGTCGATGGTGCCGTCGCTCTCGTCCACCTCGGCCACCACCCACTCGCCGGCATCAACCCGGGCCGGCGGCAACGCATCGTCCTGAAAAAGTCCGCCGAGAATCCAGCCGCAGGGAAACCCGGCCCGCTGCAGCGCCGTGACGATCATCGCCGTGGTGGTGGTCTTGCCGTGGGAGCCGACGACAGCCACGAGGTTTTTGCCCTTCAGCACCTCGGCCAGCATCTCGCCGCGGCGCACCTGCGGCAGGCCGAGCGTCGTGGCGCGACGGCGCGACGGGTGCGACGGCGCGATCGCCGAGGAGAAAACCGCCAGCTGCGCGTCGTCCGTCAAGCCGCCGGCCGCCGTGAGGATCACGCCGCCGCGCTCGAGCAATTCGCGCACCGCCGGGTTCCAGCCATCGTCCTCGCCGCTGACGCGAAAGCCGAGCTGCGCGAGGTAGAGTCCGAGCGGGGCCATGCCCATGCCGCCCGCGCCGAGCAGATGCACGCGGGAGACTTCCTGGCCGAAAAGTTTGGGCCGGGCGCTCATGTCGGGACGGACGCGGTCCGCAGATGGCCGGCCGGCGGCGTGCCGGTGGCGAGATCCTCGAGGTCGTGCACGATGGTCTCGATGCTGTTCTCATGCGACATGCGGTGCAGATTGCCGCGGAATTTGTTCAGCAACCAGTCGTTGAAGATGACATCCATGACTTCCTGGCGGAGACCGCCCATCGCGGTCTCGCCGATGACGACGCCGCCGCCCTGTTGTTCGAAGTAGGTGGCGTTGGCCCACTGGTGGTTGTCGGCGGCATGCGGGTAAGGGATGAGAATCGCGGACGTCTCGCAGCGCACGAGCTCGGCGAGGGTGCCGGCGCCGGCGCGGCTGACCACGAGATCGGCGGCGGACAGGAGCACGCCCACCCGGTCGGAGAACGGCTCGAACCAGGCCCGGACGATCTGGCCGTTTTTGGCGCGCAACTCGCGCTTCCCCGCCGTGCCCTTGCCCAGGCCGGTGACGCAGTAGACCTGAATGCCCTCCCGGGCGAACGCCGCGAGGTTGGCCTCGGTCCAGCGATTGAGGATGCCCGCGCCCTGGCTGCCGCCGAGGACGACGAGCAGTTTCTGCGCGGGGTCGCCGCCGAGTTGCGCGAGGGCCGCGGCGCGATGCAGGCGGGTGATCTCGCGGCGCACGGGCAGGCCGGTGTGGCGGACCAGAACGCCGCGAATGCCGGGCAGGCGGACGCCCGGCGGCAGGTAAAGCCGGTCGGCCATGCCGGCGAGACGGCGCACCGCGCGACCCGGGATGCGATTGGCCTCGTGGAGCGCCACGGGGATGCCAAGCATCCGGCCGGCGACGACGACCCCGGCGTTGGTGAAGCCGCCCAAGCCGATGATGGCGTCGGGCCGGGCGCGCTGCAGGTAACGCCAGCTGAAAAGGAAACCCTGGGCCTGCTTGACGACGAAGCGGCCCAGCACATCGGGCCGCACGCCGAACGGCGCACCCGCGACGCGCTCGAGGGCGAGGTGCGGGTATTTCTCCACCAGGCGGGTGTCGACCTGCTTGTGGCTGATGAAAAGCACGGCGGTGTGGCCGCGGGCGACGAGCGCCTCGGCCAGCGCGATGCCGGGCGAGAGGTGGCCGCCGGTGCCGCCGCAGGCGATGACGAATTTGTTCAAGCGAGCGCCTCCGGCGGAAGTTCCAAGCACCAACCTCCAAGCTCCAGTGAAACCTCAAAACCCCAGCTGCCAAGCCAGACACGCCAGCATGATGTTTGCGGAGATTTCCTGTTTGAAAATTCTCTGGAGCTTGGAGCTTGCGTGATTGGAGCTTTGGCTTTCATGCCACCACCTCCGTCAGCGCACGCTTGCGGACGAGCGGCTTGGGCCGCTCCCACGTGCGCTGGGTGTTGATGATGATGCCGACGAGCAGGCCCATCAGCAGCAAATTGGAGCCGCCCGCGCTGATGAACGGCAGCGCCATGCCCTTCGACGGCAGCAGGCTGGTGACGACGCCCAGGTTGATGATCGCCTGCAGGCAGATGAGCAGCAGCGAGCCGGTCACGAGCAGGAATTGGAAAAGGTTGGGCGCGCGTCGCACGTGCATGAGGCCGGCGACGAAAATGGTCGTGAACAGCCCCACCACAAGCAGCGTGAAGATGAGGCCCAGCTCCTCGCCGAGGATGGCGAAGATGTAGTCGGTGTGCGCCTCGGGCAGGAAGGCGTTTTGCTGGCGGCCGTTGCCCAGGCCGACGCCGTCGATGCCGCCGGCGGCGAACGCGAGGAGCGCCTGCCACGGCTGGTAGCCGGTCCCCTGACGGTTGCCCTCGGGATCGAGGAAGGACATCACCCGGGCGAGGCGGACGGGATTGTGCATCACCAGAACCACGAAGCCCAGCAGCGCGGCCCCGATGGACGGCAGCAGGAATTTCAGCCGCGCGCCGGCGAGAAAGAGCAGGATCACGCCGATGCTGCCGAGCAGGAACGCGGCGCCGAAATCGGGTTCGACCAGCACCAGCAGGGCAAACAGCCCGACCCAGGCCCCCGGGAGCACGAAGCCGCGCCAGAAATCGTGCAGCCGGCTCTGGTTGACCGCGAGGTAGTGCGCGAGCGAGAAGACCAGGGCGAGCTTGGCGAATTCCGACACCTGCAGGCGCACGCCGCCGAAACCAAGCCAGCGCCGGCCGCCGTTCACCTTGATGCCGATGCCGGGGATCAGGACGAACAGGAGCGCGACCAGCGCGAGGGCGGCGGCGATCCACGCGAACTTGCGCAGCTGCTCGAGGTCGGCGATGGCCACCAGCCAGCCGGCGCCGATGGCGAGCGCGAGGAAGATGAACTGCTTGTAGAGGTAGGCGTAGGGCCCGCCCTTGATCGGCGAGCTCGCGCTGAACAGCACGGCGAGGCCGATCGACACGAGCGCCACCACGCAGACGATGATGACGCTCGCGGGGGTGATCGTGAGAGGTCGGCGGGGAACAGCGGCGCTCGGCGAACTCACCATGGGGATGGTGGCTTAGTTCTTGGGCGGCTGCTCGGCCTTGGGGGTTTCCACCTTGATCGTCGGCACCTCGGTGCTGTTTTCCTTCAGGCCGGAGTCGAGATCCTGGCCGGGCGGCGGCGGAGCGATTTCAAAACGGGGCGCGGCCGGGGCCGCGGGTTTTTCTGCGGTCGTCGTCGCGGCGGGGCCGTTCCCGGCGGGCTTGGCCGCGGCGGCGCCGGCCTTGCTCCCGACGGCTTTGAAACCCGGAATGACGAGTTGCTGGCCGGCGCGAACCTTGGAGGGATCGGTGATGTTGTTCGCCGCGGCGAGTTCGCCGGTGGTCACCTGATATTTGCGCGCGATGATGCCGAGGCTTTCGCCCGGCTGCACGGTGTGTTTGACAGCGTCCCCATTCGGACGGAGAGCGGCGACTTTCTCCGCGGCGGAGGTCTTGCCCGCGGCGGGCGCGGTGGTGGCGAGATCTTTGGGCGGGGCGCCGATCTTGCCGGGGATGATCAGCTTTTTGCCCGGCTGCAGCGTGGCGCCGGTGCTGAGGTTGTTGGCCTTGGCCAACTCGGACACCGACAGATTGTTTTTCTTCGCGAGGTTCCAGAGATTGTCGCCCTTGGCGATGGTGTAGGTCGAGACCGGCGCCACCTCGGCGGTGGCCTTCGCGGGAACGAAGGCGGCGGCGGCGGGCGAACCCGGACGCGTCGGCGCAGCATGGCCGTATTCCGTGGCCGGGGTGTAAGTGACCGCCGGACCCGTGCCCAGGTCGACGGCGCTCGGTGCGGCGGGGCTGTAAGTGACGGGGGCGACCGCCGAGCCGGCAGGCACGGTGGCGTCGGGCGTCGGAATGTTGCGCGGGCCGGACTGGCAACCCGGGCTGGCGAAAATGAAGATGAACGCGAGCAAATGCACGGCGACAACTGCTCCGAATATCTGGAGGATTTTCATGACGGGAATATGAATGGCAGGGTTGGAGGATTACTATCTAAAAATTGAGGTTATTCACAGCTTTTCCACAAGGTTTACGAACTGCCGGCCACGGTCGTCGTAGCCG
>JAYVZM010000381.1:0-8581 GCA_043783345.1 Verrucomicrobiota bacterium | reverse complement strand
CCTTCGCTTTGAGTGCCATCAATGCGACGGCAACGGCAACGAGAACGATGACCAAGATGCCAACGACAATTGGAAAGGGCATTTGTTCGGAGGTTAGTTTTGCAGTGTGAAGGACGGCAATCCTGCAACGGCAGCGGCTAGCGGCAATTGTGCTGCGGTCGTGTATGTCTTCATCGTCTGTCGAATATCCTGGCCGAGCGCTACGGTGTCGTTTACCAGACGCTCATGCATCTTCCGACAATCACTGTCGTGCGGAATGTGACGGAAGAATCCTGACGCCAGTCGGGCGGGGCAGCCAAAGGCGACCGGTTCAGTTCTCGACCAATCATTGGGCGGAATAGTTTGCCGATTCACCGCTCGGTGTTCGTGCGCGCGATGGCGGACTGGCAGCCGATCGCCTTCGTTTTTGTCGTCGCGGTGACGGGCCGGTTGGCGTTGGGCGCGGGCGTGAGGAGGGCAGGCGATTTTTAGGTGGAGAACTTGGCTTCGGCACATCGCTCTGCCGGGGCTCAGGCCGACTCGCCGGGTCGGGTGTGTCAAGAGGCTGGCGTCCTGCCGGGCGTGGTTTCCGCTCTTGCGAGCGCGGTCGTGTTCGACAGGTTCGCTGCATGAGTTTCCGGCGATGCGTGCGATTGATGCTGTTCGTGGCGGCGTCGGTGGTGTTTGCCGAACCGATCCCCGCCGGGCGCGGCCAAATCGAATTTCAGTTCGGCGGCGCGCCGCTCACGCTGTTCACCTACAAGCCCGCCGGTCATAAGGCCGGGCCGCTCCTCGTGGTGTTTCACGGCGTGGTGCGCAATGCCGAGGAATATCGCGATTTCGCGATTCCGATGGCGGACCGTTTTGGCGTGATGCTCGTGGCCCCGCTGCTCGACGAGCAACGGTTTCCCGAGGAGTGGTATCAGCGCGGCGGCTTGCTCGGCGCCGATGGGAAGGCCAGACCGCGCGACCAATGGATGTTCAACGTCGTGAGCGCCATCGTGGCCGATGTTCGTGCGCGGGAGGAACGGCCCGCGCTGCCGTATTACCTGATCGGCCACTCGGCGGGCGCGCAGTTTCTCGTGCGGTTGGCCGCCTACCTGCCCGGCGACGCGCGGCGGATCGTCGCGGGCAACGCGGGCTCGCTGCTGTTTCCCAACCGCGATCATGAATTCGGCTACGGCCTCGGTGGATTGCCGCCCGAACTGAGCGACGATGCGATGATGCAGCGCTACTTCGCGGCGCCGCTCACACTCTATCTCGGAACCGCCGATACGACGCCGCGGCGACGGTTCGATGCGAGCGAGGCGGGGATGAAGCAGGGCCCGCACCGGCTGGCGCGCAACCGCGCGTGCTTCGCGCTCGCGGAGTCGATCGCGAAGGCGCACGGCTGGGCCTTCCACTGGCGCAAAGTCGAAACACCCGGCATCGAGCACGACGCGGCGAAGATGTTTGCGGCGAAGGAAGTCGAAGACGCGCTCTTTGGTCCGAAGTAATCGGTCCATGGAGTTTTCACCCTGTCTGATGAGCGCAGGGAAATTTTCCGCGAAGTCCCGGGTTCTGCCTGGGCGTGACGCCTCTGCATGCGACGACAATGGACTTCTTCGAATCCTTGGGCGATCCTCGCTTGTGGCGGGCAGAGCTACGCTGCCCGCCCGCTCGCCTCAATGAACAAACTCAAAGTCAGACTCGATTCGCCGGCGGAAATGCTGATCGAAGTCCGGCGGAAGGAAACGCTTCTCAAGGCGGGTGCCCTTCAGGACGCGATTTTCAACAGCGCCAATTTCTCCAGCATCGCGACGGATGAAAAGGGCGTGATTCAAATCTTCAACGTCGGCGCGGAACGCATGCTGGGCTATGCCGCCACGGAAGTGCTGAACAAGATAACCCCGGCCGAGATTTCCGATCCGCAGGAATTGGTGGTGCGGGCCACCGCGTTGAGCGCCGAGCTGGGCACGCCGATCAAGCCGGGGTTCGAGGCACTCGTGTTCAAAGCTTCGCGCGGCATCGAAGACATCTATGAACTGACCTACATCCGCAAGGACAACAGCCGGTTCCCCGCCTTGGTGTCCGTCACGGCCTTGCGCGACGACGTGGGCGGAATCATCGGCTATCTTCTGATCGGCACCGACAACTCCGCCCGCAAACGCGCGGAGGAAGCGCTGCTGAAAGCGGGCGCCCTGCAAAACGCGATTTTCAACAGCGCCAATTTCTCGAGCATCGCGACGGACGAAAAGGGCGTGATTCAAATCTTCAATGTCGGCGCGGAACGCATGCTGGGCTACACCGCGACGGAGGTGGTGAACAAGATTACTCCGGCCGACATTTCCGACCCGCGCGAATTGATTGCGCGGGCCAAGGAATTGAGTGCCGAGCTTGGCACCGCGATCAAGCCCGGCTTCGAGGCGCTCGTCTTCAAGGCTTCCCGCGGCATTGAAGACATCTATGAACTGACCTACATCCGCAAGGACGAGAGTCGGTTTCCCGCGCTGGTGTCAGTCACGGCGCTGCGCGACGCCGCCGGCGCAATCATCGGTTACCTGTTGATCGGCACGGACAATTCCGCCCGCAAGCAGGTCGAAGCCGAGCGCCTCGTGCTCGATCAACAGCTGCGCGATCAGCAATTCTACACGCGTTCGCTGATTGAATCCACGATCGACGCGTTGATGACCACCGATCCGCGCGGGATCATCACCGACGTCAACAAGCAGATGGAAGCGCTCACCGGTTGCACGCGGGATGAGCTGATCGGCGCCCCGTTCAAGGACTACTTCACCGATCCGGAGCGGGCGGAGGCGGGAATCAAGCTGGTGCTGAGCGAGGGCAAGGTCAGCAACTACGAGCTGACGGCGCGGGCCCGCGATGGGAAGGAGACGGTGGTGTCATACAACGCGGCCACCTTTCACGATCGCGATCGCAAACTTAAAGGAGTGTTCGCCGCCGCCCGCGACGTCACCGAGCGCAAGCTTTTCGATCGCACCTTGCAGGAGAAAAACGTCGAGCTGCAGGCCGCCAACGTCGCCAAGCGCGAGTTCCTCGCGGTCATGAGCCACGAAATTCGGACCCCGATGAATGGCATCCTCGGCATGACCGAGTTGACGCTGAACACCGAACTCACTTCCTCGCAGCGCGACTATCTCAAGGTGGTGAAAAGCTCCGCCGAATCGCTCCTGACGCTGCTGAACGATCTGTTGGACTTTTCCAAGATTGAAGCCGGCAAGCTCGAGCTGGAGAACATCGCCTTCGATCTGCGCGACACGCTGGGCGATACGCTGCAAACGCTCGCCACGCGCGCCGGTGAGAAGGGGCTCGAACTCTCGCTCCACATCCGTCCGGAGGTGCCCGATGCGTTGTTTGGCGACCCGCACCGGCTCCGGCAAATCGTCGTGAACCTGGTCGGCAACGCGCTTAAATTCACCGAACGCGGGGAAATCGCGGTGCAGGTCGAAAACGCGGGAAACATCGATGGGCAGGCGCTCGTTCGTTTCGCGGTCGTCGATACCGGCATCGGTATTGCGCCCGCCGCGCATACCAGTATTTTTTCGGCCTTCGAGCAGGCGGACACCTCCACGACCCGCCGCTACGGCGGCACTGGACTTGGACTGGCGATCACGAGGCAGATCGTCGAGTTGATGGGAGGAGAGATCAAGGTCGAGAGCGAGTTGGGACGGGGCAGCACCTTCTCATTCAGTGCGCGTTTCGGCCTGCAAACCGGTCGGGGCGATGGCGATCAATGGCCGGAACTCAAGCACTTGCGAGTGCTGGTGGTGGACGACCACCCCTCCAACCGAATGATCCTGAGGGAGCTTTTCACGAGCTGGCAGATGGAGGTGGTCGAAGCCGATGGCGCCCGGACGGCCATGATCGCGCTCCGTGCCGCGCAGCGCACGGGCCAACCCTTCGCGCTGATGGTGACCGATCTCATGATGCCGGAGGTGGACGGCTTCGGCCTCGCGGCGTTAATGCAGCAGGATGCCGCGCTGCGCGAGACCCGCATCATTCTTCTCACCTCCGCCGGCCGCACGGAGGACGTCGTCCGCTGTCGCGCGGCCGGCATCGCCGCGCAGCTCAGCAAGCCGGTCAAGCATTCGCTGCTGCTCGATACGATTCTCGAGGTCGGAGGCCACGCCCGTAAAGTTCCCAACGCCACCCTACGGATTCCGCGCCAGCGGCCTCTGCGCATTCTGCTCGCCGAGGACAACGCGGTGAACCAGCAGGTCGCCGTGGCGAACCTGGAAGCGTGGGGCCACCGCGTGACTGTCGCGAGTGACGGCAAAGTGGCCGTCGACGCTCTGGCTCGCGCCTCATTCGACCTGGTGCTCATGGACTCACAGATGCCCGGAATGGGTGGATTTGAAGCCACCGCGGCGATACGCCAGCGTGAACACGGCACCGGCGCACACACGCCGATTATCGCCATGACGGCGAATGTCATGAAGGGCTTCCGGGAAGAATGCATGGCGGCCGGCATGGATGGCTATGTCTCCAAGCCAATTCGGCTCCATGAGCTGGTCGCCGCGATGGCGACGGCGGTGCCGGATTTGCTGCTCGAAGCGCTGGCGCCTGCGGTCGGATCATCGGCACTTTCACCGGGGGAGAATCACGCGCCGCAGACCTTCGACGTCGCGGCGTTCCTCGACGGTGCGGGCGGAAATCGAGCGCTCGCCCACCAAATGATCGCGCTGTGTTGCGAACAGGATGGGCCGCGGCTGACCCGCGAACTCGCCGAGGCCCTGGCCCAACGTGACCTCGTCGGCATTGAGCGCGCCGCCCACGCGATCAGCGGGCTCGTCGGAGAGTTCCACGCCGCGGCCGCCTGCCGCCTGGCGCAAACCCTCGAGGACAGCGCCCGTCAACGGCGCAGCGACCTCGTGCAGGCGCAGGCAGCCGAGTTGGATTGCGAGTTCCGGCGGCTGGCGGCGGCTCTTCAGCTTTTTGCTCGTGAACCCAACGAAATCGTTCCAGGCACGCCGATCGCCTGATGATCACAGGCTCCCTTTCCCGCCCACCCACCTCTCATATGAATGAACCGCGCAAAGGCCGAATCCTGATCGGAGAAGATGTTGGGGTCGTCGCGCTCAAAATGCGGCAGGCCCTCGAGAAAGCTGGCTACCAGGTCGAAGTCGCGGCCGATGGCAAAGCCTGCCTGGACCGGGCGTTGCTCACGGCTCCTGACCTCGTCATGCTCGATATCATGATGCCGAAGCTGCACGGCATCGATGTCCTCAAGGCGCTCCGCGCCGATCCGCGCACGCGTGAGATTGGGGTCGTGGTCTGCAGCGCGAAAGATTTCAAGACGGAGCGCGACGAAGCTGCCCGTTTGGGCGTCCACGAGTTTTTGATCAAGCCGATCGCGCCGTCGACGCTGGTGAAGAAAGTCGATGCCTACTTTGGCCGTCGCGGCGGCGGCAGCGCCCCGGAAAGCCCGCCGCCGCCCGACAAATCCGGCCCGGCCCCTTACCTCACTTCGCTGGATGCCACTCGCACCCACTTCACTCTCTGGGGCGCGCGCGGTTCGACTCCCACCGTCGGTGCTCGCTTCCAGCGCCATGGCGGCAACACGTCCTGCATGTCGATCACCCACGGCGAGAGGATTTTCATTTTCGACGCGGGCAGCGGCATTCGTGATCTTGGACTCCAGCTCCTGCAGGGCGGGACACGCGAGGTTCATCTCTTCATCACGCATCCCCACTGGGATCACATCCAGGGCTTCCCGTTTTTTGCGCCGGCGTATGTCCCCGGATTCGATATCACGGTCTACGGCGCGAAAGGTTTCGGCAAGGATTTGGAATCGCTCTTTCGCGGGCAGCTCGATCGCGACTATTTCCCCGTGCAGTTGGACGACATGAAGTCGAATCTCAAGTTCCGGCACGTGCCGGAAGGAGCGATCGAAATTGGCGACGCGCGAATCACGTGGGAATTCGCGCAGCATCCCGGGGCCACCGTCGGCTACAAGATCGCCGTTCCGCGACGCAAGATCGCGTGGGTGCCCGACAACGAGTTTCTCCAGGGCTACGTTGGTCCGCCCAGCCTCCACCGGGATCATCCGCTTGTCTCCTCCTATGAAAAAATGATCACGTTCCTGTCGGACGTGGATCTGGTGATTCACGAGGCCCAGTATTTGCCAGAGGAATACGCAAAAAAAATTTCCTGGGGTCACTCCTCCATGGCCAATGCCAGCCTCCTCATGAAGCTGGCCAACGTCCGCCGCTGGGTGATCACCCACCACGACCCGGGGCACGATGACGTCTTTCTCGAAGCCAAGCTGAACCTGACCCGCCAAGTGCTCGAGGAAATCGGCCACCCCATGCTGGTGTCGCATGGTTATGACGGGATGACGGAATACATCTGACGGCGGGTTCGACCTGCCCGTCAGACCGCAGACGGGCGTGGATTATTGGGTGTTGGCTCGTGTCGAGCCGTGCGATGACGCACAGCGGGTGCGAGGTTTTATGGATTCGGATCCCGCAGCGGATGATCGACGTGCAACGCTCGGATCATGCTCCCGCTGAGCGGGCCGCATGTGACGGGCGCTTCACCCAAGGCATGCAAGACCTCTCGGGCCCACGCGTGATGCTCATCCGCTGCATTGGCGAAGGTGACCAACGGACCCGTGTCGAGGATGTAGCGCGGACTAGCGACGCGCGAAACCTTCAGGCAGGGAACGGTCACTCGGGCCGATCATGACACGTTCATCGGGCGGCCGGCAGTTCCGCTCGCAATCGCGTCATCCCCGCTGAGGTTTTACCGTCCGTCGCGTATCCGGCGCAGGCGTCGAGCATTGCGGCCGCCTCGGCCTTTTTCCCCTGCTGCGCGAGGGCGAGCGCGATGGGATGGGCGACCGTCGGACGGCGCGCGAAGAGTCGGACCCCGATTTCCAACTCCGCAAATTCCGCCGTGCTCGGTGAGCTCTCGCAGCGCGCCCACGCCTCGGCCAGCAGAACGAAAACCTCCGGCAGCGGAGGCGCCTGCGTCAGCGCGCGCTGGAGCGGCCGGATGGTGGGTGCGAGTTCGGTAAACGAAAATAGTTTCGCCCTCGGGCGTCCCGGCCCGAAGGTCGGCGAAGCGGAGCCGGGCCACCTCGTAGTAGGCGTTCGGCCGCACGCCGCCGCCGTCGATCGCCGGCTCGAGAAATTCGCGCGCACCGGCGGGATTGCCTGCGTCGATTTCGCAGAGTCCCATGATCGCGAGCAGCCACGGATCGCGATCGCCGGCGTGGTAGGCCCGGCGCAGCGTGCGCCGCGCCTGCGCGATGTAGGGTTCGCGGGCCTGCGGCAGGCGGCGCTGCACGTGCCAGATGGCGAGGCGCTCCCAATCGCCGCGGACGCGGGCGATCTGGTTGGGCGAGGCGCGCTCCACCTTGAAACTGGGCAAGTCGGGCAGCGTGCCCGGATAAATCCGTTTCGTTTCCTCCACCGCCGTCGGCAGGTAATCGCTGAGCCGGTCGCGCAGTTCGGAAAAATCGAAACCGAAACACGCCTCGAACATCTCCTCGGTCACCGGGCTCTCGGCGGCGCGGGCGGCAAATTTCCACAGCGCGGCGCGCGTCGCTTCGCCGGAGGTGAGCGCCCAGCGGACAAACAGCTCTTGCTGCGCGGCCCGGGTTTGCAGGCGCCGCGGATGTTGGTTTTGCAGCAACCGCGACGGCTCGGCCGCGAAGAGTTCGCTGGCTGGCAGCAGAGCGCGCGGGCGCGTCGGGTCACTCGCGAGTGCGTCGCTTTCATTCTGGTTTTGCCAGACCAGCGGGCCGAGCGTGATCGGCCGCAGTCCAAAATCCGCTCCGGCCCACAGGCGCTCGATGCCGTCAACGAGCCACGCGGGCAACTCCGGCACGCGCCCTTGGAGGAGATAGCGCACGTGGCTCGGAGAGATGCTCAGGGTGGAGGCGTCGGCCAGGGCTTCGTCGATACAGACGATCGTCGCATGCATGTCGCGATCGCCGAGCCGCATGTTGGGCGCGAGGTTCACGCGGCTCGGGCCCGAGGATTCGCCCTTCCCCTGCAACTCATGCTGGATCTCCGCGCTCAGCGTCTGGTCCAGATCTTGCGATAGAGCACGCACACCGCTGGCACGTCCGTCCGCACGAGAAATTCCTCCGGCACGAGCACCCGCATGAGCTGTATTTGGGTCAGCCACGCGGAAACGAATTCCCCTGTCGTGAATGCCGAACACCGCGAGAGAAACTCGGTGCCGCCGACGTTCACATAAAGCCACGGCACGCTGGACTTCGATTCCTCGACCAACATCGGTGGCCGCATCACCGTTGGGCCGGTGGCCGCCGGGGTGTCGGCCGCATGCACGGGCCGGCTCAGACCGCGGGCGTGCAACACGAGCACGAGGCACGTCGTCGCGGCGAAGCGCTTCATGGCACCTCCTTGGTCGGGCCGATCTTCACGGCGTAGTCCTGCAAGTGGAGGTTGAGAAACTCCTCGATCTTTCGATAGAGGGCCGCGCGTGACTCCGGTCGCTCCGCGGAAGATTCCGACTCAAGCGCGAGGTATTCCGGCGTGCTCGCCGGACCGGCCAGCCTTGTGCGCAGCTCCGGCGGCGCATCGATCGCGATGCCACACCGAAACACCGTCGGCTGCAGTTGCAGCGCGCG
>JAYVZM010000380.1:0-8604 GCA_043783345.1 Verrucomicrobiota bacterium | reverse complement strand
GGAGCTGCGCACGGAAAAGGGCATCAAGGGGGGCAAACCGACCTATATTTCCTTCAAGACGCAAACGGGCTTCCCCGACGAACACTTCGTGCTGCCGAACTGGAGCGAGTGCGACTTCCGCTTCTACCAGCAGGAATTCAAGAAAATCCAGGGTGGCGAAATCGACATCGCCTGGTGCGATGAGCTCGTGCCGGCCTCGTGGATCAAGGAGCTGAAGGCGCGCGTGTCCACCCGCAGCGGCTGGGTCATCATCACCTTCACGCCGATCGAGGGCTACACGGCCACGGTGAAGATGTTCGTCGATGTGGCCATGCCGACGGTCGAGAGCACGGCCTTCACGCATCCGAAAGATGGCAAGGAGCCGCGGCCGGACCTCGCGCTGGTGCCCGAGGATCCCATGGCATGGCTCACGGCAGATACGCCGGGGAATAAGATCATGGGCGGCCAGCCGCCGGTGCCGGACGGCCGTGAGTTCGAAAAGGTTCCCCGCTTCATGGCGTGCCCGATCGACCGGCGCCAGGCGGTGGCGTTCATGCATTGCTGGGACAACCCCTTCGGCAACCCGGCGGAGCTCTACGAGGCGCACAAGAACGACAGCACGAACTACCGGCGGATGAAATTCTACGGTGTGGCGACGAAGATGGTCTCCGGCAAGTTCCCGAAATTCCGGCTGCAGGTGCACGTGGTCCCGCGCGATCGCATCCCGAAAAAGGGCACGGACTACCATGTGGTCGACCCGTGCAGCGGCCGCAACTGGGCGCAGATCTGGGCGCGGGTGAACCGCGCGCCGGTCGGCAAACGGATTTTCATCACCGACGAATGGCCCTGCCCGGGCAAATACGTGCCCGGCGTGGGCGACATGGGCCAGTGGGCCGAGCCGGGCGACAAGCTCGACGGCGAGCCGGGTCAGGCGCAGCGGCCGCTGGGCTGGGGCCTGCTCCGCTACCGCAAGGAAATCGACCGGATCGAGGGCCGTGAGACGCCGCAGGAGCTGATTGACAAGGTCGAGGGCATCCCGACGAAGTTCGACAAGTGGGACACGGAGGATCCCCTGCCCGTGCAGCGCCGGCGCAAGCACCGGCCCGAGGACGGCCGCGAGATCTACGAGCGGATCATGGACTCGCGCTACGGCTCGAGCCCGACGCAGACCACGGAGGGCCAGACGACGCTGATCGAGGCCTGCTACGACGAGGTGGACCTCGTCTTCGTGCCGGCGAGCGGGAAGCTCATCAAGGAGGGCGTGGACCTGATCAACAATCTCCTCGACTACAAGGACGAGGAGCCGCTGGGCCCGCTGAACGAGCCGCGGCTCTACGTCTGCGAAGACTGCCTGAACGTGATCTTCGCGTTGCTCACATGGACCGGCGAGGACGGCGAGGACGGGGCGTGCAAGGATTTCATCGACGTCATCCGGTATCTGCTGCTGGCGGATCCGGACGATTACACGGCGGACGAGGAGGAGGCAGCGTGATTTTTAACCACGAAGGACACGAAGGAGCACGAATAGTTTCCACCATGAAATTCACACCCTCAGCATTCGGCAACGATCACCTGCAGCTCTCGCGCTGGGAGCTGGTCAAACTATTCTTCGGCCGACGGCTCGTGCAGGGCGCGCTGATCGTGGAGTGCAGTCCCGCCCAATCCAGCCGGCCGGTTTTCGATCCGGAGAAATATGTCAGTTGCGCCGAGCAAGGGGCTCACGGCTGGCGGGTGATGTGGATGATAGAGGGGTTCGACCTATCGCTCCACGGAGCGAGGAACGAGATTCGCAGTGTCGCGGAACTGGCCGAACGGCGGCTCCGCGCGCGCGTCGGCAACCAAGCGAAGCTGCAGATCGTCGAGCTGCCGGACCTGGGGTCAGGCCCCCGAGGATATGTGCGGATGCGTCCGGAGGCGCCCGGCAAATGATCCGACTCGGCAAAGAACCTGACGGGCTGCTGTTGCGAGTCAAGGACGTGACCGAGTGGGTCCGGGGGCTTGACCGCGACCAGTGGCGCAAAGTGCGGCCGCTGCTGCGGGCCGTCTACGTGCCCGGGGGCGACCGACCGGCCTACACGGGGCAGCGACCATTTTACCGCAAGACTGAAATCCAACAAAAACTTATCCAGCCCATCCTGGAAACAGGGGACTCCAAAACATGAGACGAATCAGCAAAGACAACACGCCCGCGGACAGCGGGGACCACGAAGGCCTGCGCACCGAAGACGGCGCGGCCGACATCAAGGCCATGGCGGCGGCGATCCACGAGACGGTGTCGAACGCCTCGGGCTATCTCGACCGCATGGCGCGCGCCGACCGGGTGCGCCTGGCCCGGTGGGCCAACCAGCAGGAGGACGGCCGCAAGCCGGACCGCATCAACGGCAAGGACGCCGAACCGTGGGGGAAGGCGAGCGACGTGCGGATCCGCACCGCCGACATGTTCATCAACGACCAGGTGAAGGTGATGAAGGCCACCTCGCGCCGCGGCACGCTGCAGGTGACGGGGTCGAAGAGCAAGGACTTCGGCCGCGCGGGCAAGGTGGACCTGTTCCTCGAGTATCAGCGCAACACGAAGCTGCGCCGGGAGTGGCGCCGCCAGGGGGCGCTCGCGGCCGACTGGCGCCAGACCTACGGCTACTCGATCTCGGCCGTGACCTGGAAGCGCGAGACGGCCGTGTCCTGGGAGGCGCTGTCGCTGCAGGACATGCAGGAAGCGGCGCAGCTGGTGGCCTCGGGCCAGGTGGGGCCGGACGACATGGACGCGGCGCAGTCGCTCGCGCTGTTCGGCGAGCTGGTGTTCAATCCCGACGGCCGGAAGGAGGCGGTGGCCTGGCTGGTCCAGAATTACCCCGACCTCGAGCGCGGCGACGCCTGGGCGAAGCTGAACGAGCTGCGCGCGACGGGGACGATGCAGGTGCCCGTGCGCTACGTGCGGGAGAACCGGGCGCAGCGGCGCGCGCTGAAGCCGTTCCGCGACGTCTTCCACCCGCTCAACATGACGGAGATCCAGGACTCGCCCTGGCTGGCCGAGCGCTGGTTCGGCACGCCGCTGCAGGTGGACGAAAAGAAGATCAGCGAAGGCTGGAGCGAGGCCTTCGCCGAGGCGGTGAAGGGAACGGTGGGCAAGAGCAGCCTGGAAACGCTGGTCGACCGCCGGCACAGCCGCAGCGCGGACGACGCCCTGGTGGATGACGCGGAGGAGGTAAAGGGGCTGTGCGAGGTATTCTACGTCTACTACAAGCACACGACGGCCGCGGGCGCGCCGTGCATCTACCGGACGGTGGTGTCGCTGTTCCTGGGCAAGCTCGAGGACCCGGAGAGCACCGACGACTACCTGCACGGGCCCGACGCGCCGCTGGGCTACGACCACGGGCTCTATCCGTTCATCGAGCACCGGGCGGAGGACCGCGAGGCGGCGCTCGTCGAGCTGCGCGGCGTGCCGGAGCTGGTGATGACGCAGCAGGCGGAGATCAAATGGCAGCGCGACGCCCGGGCGGACCAGACCGACCTGGGGATGCGGCCGCCGATCATCCGGCCGGAAAAGGAGGTCGGGCTGCCGCTCGCGATCCGGCCGAAGGGCGAGATCGGCGTGCGCAAGGGAGGGCAGATGACCGAGTTCATGACGCCGCCGCAGGTGCCGCAGAACAGCCTGGAACTCGAGGCGCAGGTGAAGAAGGACGCGGACGAGTATTTCGCGCGGAATAGCATGGAGAACCCGGCGCGCGGGCAGCTCTACACCGACGACCTGATCGACGAATGGGCGGAGGAGGAGACGGAATGCTGGTCGCACGTGCTGCAGCTGGCGCAGCAGTTCACCGACGACGTGGACTATTCGCGGGTGGTGGGCAGCACGGAGCGGCCGCTGAAGGTGGGCCGGGACGAGATCCAGGGGAGCTACGACCTGCAGCTGAAGTTCTCCTCGAGCGCGCTGGACAACGAGGCGCTCGTCAAGCGCCTGGAGACCATGGGCAAGTTCATCCTCCCCCTCGCCCGCGGGGGCGAGCTGGACCTGAGCGCGATCGTGAGCCGGGCCTTCGCCCAGCTGTTCCCCGAGATGGCGGACGAGGGCGTGCGGCCGGCGGGCGCCGGCGCCGAGGCGGAGGTCAAGGACGAAAAGAACAACTGGTCGCTGATGAACGCCGGCGAGGAGCCGACGATGGCGGAGAACGGCCAGAACTTCCAGCTGCGGGCCCAGTGGCTGCGGAACAAGATGAGCGAGCCCGGGGCGATGGCCCGCATGCAGCAGCAGCCTGACATGCGCGAGATCGCGATGCGGCGGCTGGAGCACCTGGAGTTCCAGGCGGAGCAGTTCGGCACGAACGCCGAGACGGGGCGAGTCGGCGTGCCGCCGAAGGGGGGAGTCTGAGTCGACCAAGGCAGTTTAACCGCGAATTACACGAATGAACACGAATCCAAGACAAAACACAGAGGACACGGAGAAAACGGAGGGCACGGAGTCGCCCCGCCCACTCAGCTGGTTATTTCGACACCTGTTTCCGGATTACGCGCGTGATCTGGTGATAATGAACATCGCGTTGCGGGAGAAAGACGAACGGCTATTCAAGGCCGTTCGCGATCTGCGCGACGCGAAGAGCCACCAGCTCGCCGTGACTGAGGCGGTGCGCCAGCAGGCGGAGGCGGAGGGATGGCGGACGCCGGAGGAGCAGCTCGACGCGGAGGAGCTGTCGGCCGCGTTCGATGTCGAGGCCGACGAGGACCTCTGGCGGGCGGTGCACCAGGTCCTCGATGTGGCGATCCAGGAGGCGATCGAGGAAAGCTCGCAGGCGCCGGCGGCGGGGAAGTTCACAGCCGAGGACCGCGGATTCGCGTCGGGCGGCGTGGACTTCCTCCGTGAATTCCAGCGGACGCTGATCGAGAAGCGCGCGTCGGCGCGAGTTAAGGCCGCGGCGGCGGCCGCGGAGGAGAAGGAGGAGTGAGGGTGCTCCTGATCGGCCTGGTCGGGTTGGCATCGGATGCGGCGCTGCTCGCGGAGCGCGTGGCGATCGTGTGCACGGTTGCGGGCACGCCGACGGTGGCCGCGCCTGCAGCAGCAGAGATCCCGGTGAGCCAGATGCTCGTCGACGACTCGGCTTTCATCGAGCCGATGGATGATGATATTTTGCCGTCGGTCGTCTTTCCGCGTGAATCATCCGCGGGCGGCGCCCTATACCATCCATCGCCGGCGGTCTGGAAACCTCCTTAGGAGGCCCCACGCAGGTTTTGTTCTTGAGGGCTCGCCGGAACGCTGGCGGGCCCTTTGTTTTGCCCCGTTGCGGCCTGCTGGCCGCCCGGGGTATGTCCGGAGACTCCGCCTATCGGCGGCTGCTCCGGCATATAAACTGAGGGGTGTTGGGGGGTATTGGGGGGTGTTTGGACCGCACTCCCTATCTATTTCGACCTCGCGGGTGGTAAACAGGTTGCATGGCCACCCCATCCGCGGCCGCAGCCACCGCAAATCAAGCTGCATCAGACACCGCCGGCCAGCCCGGCGCGAACAGCAAGGCCACCGCCGTCGATGACGGCCTGGCTTCCATCCTGGCCGGACCGGCCAAGGCGAACGAAGACCATGAAGACCCCGAGGACGCCGAAGACCAGCCGGATCCCGAGGATGCCGCGGACGACACGGATGCCGAGGATCCGGACGCTGCGGCGTCGGACGATGCGGCAAGCGATCCGGCGGAAGGTGATGATGCGGCTGCGGGCGATGACGCCGAAGCGGCCGACGACGCGGACGCCGGCGAAGAGCCGGAGGAAGAAGACGCAGCGGGCGACGACACCGCGGCCGACGGCAAAAAGACTCTCGATGGCAAACTGGACGAGAACCTGAAGCGCGCCCGGGCGAAACTCACGCCCGAGCAGCAGACGGTCTTCGACAGCGCCGTCAAAATGGTGCGGCCGCAGCTGGCCGCGCTGCAGGGCCAACTGGCCGCGATCAACCCGGAGCTGGAGACGCTCCGCCAGACGAACGAGGTGCTCCGGCAAGGGCCGGTGGCCACGATCGAGGGCGGGAATCCCCTGGCCGGCATCAAGACCGAAGCGGAACTCGCCACTCACCTGGCGCAGACCCGCGCGGCCCGCAGATGGGCCCAGAAAAAGGAAAACAAAGACGGCGGCATCATCAAGGTCTCCGACGGCAAGGGCGGCTTTGTCGAGCAGGAGATCAGCGCGGATCGCGTCGCCGATATCCTGATCGAGACGGAAGAGACCCTCGATGTGCACGGGCCGGCGCAGGAGAAATTCCTGCGCGAGCGGCGCGAATGGGACCACCGGCTGACCGCCGAGCTCCCGGCCGCGTTGAAGAAGGACACGCCGATCGGCATCCAGGTGGAGGCGACATTGCGCCGCTACCCCTGGCTGAACGAGGTGGCCGAAGGCCGCGTGATGGCGGCCGACATGGTGATCGGCAACGCGCTGCGCATGCAGTCGCGCGCCGCCCGGGGCAAAGCCGCCCCGGGCAAGAACGGCCAGCCGGGTGCGCCCGGCGGCAAGACCAACAAACCGTCCCCCGGCAATCCGCCCCCGGCGCCGGGAGGGCAGCGCCCGCCGCGCATCGCGGGCAAGACGAAGGTCGGCCAGGAGCGCGTGAAGCGCTTCGAATCGACCGGGCAGGACGAGGGCAACGGCGTGCTCGCCGCAATCCTGACGGGCTAACGCCCGTCCCGCGGCCCGGAGCACCCGGGGCGCACTCAACAATTCAATCACATGCCCGGATTACTGGAACCCAACCAAGTCGGCAAGAGGCAGGACCTCTCCGACTACATGACCAACATCGAGGCGGACGACTATCCCCTCTATTCGATGCTCCCGAAGGACAAGGAGCTCACCAACACGAAATTCGAGACGCAGGTCGACGACTACGGCGACACGGACGACCTCGAGGGCGTGCCGGCCGGCAAGGATGCCGACAAGTTCGAGAACCAGGCGGCCAACCGCGGCATCATCGAGAACTACGCGATGAAGATGTGGGAGAACCCCATGGTCGACGACTTCGCGGAGAACGTCTCCGAAAACCCGGCGCTGGCCGAGGGCGAATACGTCGACGCGGTGCGCAAGAGCACGGTGCGGCTGAAATTCCGCATCGAGAAACGGCTGCTCTCCGAGCGTGAGGCCACGAAGAACGAGTCCGGCAAGGCCTACGGCACGTGCTCGATCGGCGGCTTCCTGCTGAAGGCCACCAGCGCCTATACGGGCAGCCAGGTGGTGCCCACGCGCTTCCGCACGCCGGTGGCGCAGGTCTACGACAGCGCCTTCGCCTCCTTCCAGGAGGAGAACATGCAGGACATCATGCAGGAGCTGTTCGAGGCCACGTTCGGCTCGGGCGACTACATCGGCATTACGGCCTCCGAGCTCAAGCAGAAGGTCTCCTTCTGGTCGCTCTACCGGCCGGACGTGTCGAGCAACACGATCGTGCGGCGGTTCGACGCCTCGCTGAACAAGACGCTCGAGGTGGTGGTGGACATCCTCACCGGCGACTTCGGCACGGTGAAGCTGGTGCCGACCACGCGCATGCGTTACCAGGACGTGAACGGCGCCGCGACCACCTCGGCCAAGCGGCGGAACTCGGGCTACATCTTGAACATGAAGCTCTGGGGCCTGCGCCACAAGCGCAAGCCCGGCCACCGCCGGCTCGAGGACAAGGGCGGCGGCCCGCGCGGGATCGTCGACACGATCTTCGGCCTGCGCTGCAAGAGCCCGAAGGGCAACGCGGCGATCGTGCCGAACTCCTAAACCGAAGCCCTCTCAACCCAAAAGGAAAAACCAACCATGGCTTCTGCACTCAAAAACATCATCCCGCTCCCGCTGGAGGAGCGCATCAAGGCCGGCGGCTGCAGTCACCTGCAGGTCGTCGATTTCAACGACTTCGCCGACACGGCGGGGGCGACCAAAACGCTGTCGATCTTCACCGGCAAGGCCCGGCAGGGTCTCGGGCGGATCTTCTACGCCCTCAAGACGAACTTCGACGGCGGCGCGACCTCGGGCCTGACGGTCCAGGGCACGCTCAACTACGCCAGCAGCACCGACAAGGTGGTGCTGGCCGCGCATGAGCTGCACGAGGATTCGACGGAGGTCGTCGCCGGCCCGGCCGGGCTGGCGGTGGTCGACGCCTCGACGGTGGACGACACCTACGGCAACCCGGAGAACCTGGTGCTGACGTCGGCGCGGTCGCGGATCGACTCGCTGACGGGCCGGATACCGATCATCCCCGGGGAGGCGTGGACCCTCGACCTGCTGTTCACGGCGACCGGCGGCAACCTCAACCTGATCACCTCGGGCAAGGTGCAGTTCTTCATCGAGGTCATCGACCTGTCGGACTTCGACCAGGTGCTCGCGTGATCCCATTTCGCGCGGAATAGGCGCAAGCCTGCTCCGCGCGAAAATACTTTCAAATGCCGATCTCTCCCCAGGAAGCCGAGGACCTCGACATCGAGGGCGCGCCCCTCACGGCCGAGGACGAGGCCTACACGGAGGACGGCGTGGGCCTGGCGCTGCCGGACAACATGGACGAGTGCCGGCTGCTCGAGGCCTTGTTCAAGGACCTGCAGCGCGGCGAGCACGCGAAGGCGATCAACGCCGAGGCGGAAATGCGCCGGGTGATCGATGCGTCGAAGACGCTCGGCGAACCCG
>JAYVZM010000379.1:0-3374 GCA_043783345.1 Verrucomicrobiota bacterium | reverse complement strand
GCTCGGCCCTTTACCACCTGATTTATTTTCAACATGTCCAACGTCATTACCGCCCGTGAAGCCGAGGAAATGCTCCGCAAAGGGGAAAAACCACCCGCCGGCGCCATCCTGACCCCATCCGCTCGCGACGTCTTCGGCGGCCACACCAAGCCCGCCTTCAAGCCCGCTGCCGCCACCGCCGCGAAAAAATCCTCCGGGCCCAGCATCCCCGACTACGAGTTCAGATGGACGCCCGGCAGCGACCCCAAGACGCCCGCCGAGATCGAGCGGTTCTTCCATTCCCCCGCGATCAACGTCCTGAAGGAACGCATCTGCGACATGGGCCGCCGCCTCTGGCAGCGCGAATACACCGACGGCAACGGCGGCAACATCACCATCCGCGTCGGCGACAACCTCGCGCTCTGCACCCCCACGCTCATCTGCAAGGGTTTCATGAAGCCCGAGGACATGTGCCTCGTCGACCTCGAGGGCAACCAGCTCGCCGGCTCCCGCGTGCGCACCAGCGAGGCCAAGACGCATTTCGGCATTATGAAGCGCCAGCCCAACGCCAAGGCCTGCGTCCACGCCCATCCGCCGCACGCGACCGCCTTCGCCATCGCCAACGTCGACATTCCCTCCTGCCTCATTCCCGAGGCCGAGGTGTTCCTGGGCAAGATTGGCGTCGCCAAATACCAGACCCCCGGCACGCCGGCCAACGCCGACGAGGTCGGCGAGGTCGGCAAGACCCACCAGGCCGTGCTCATGCAGAACCACGGTGTCATCGTCTGGGGCAAGGACGTCGAGGATGCCTACTGGAAGATGGAGAACATCGACTCCTACTGTCGCACCGTCTGGATCGCCGCCGGTCTCGGTGGCGGCTTGCATCGGTTCACCGGCGGCCAGGCCAAGGAGCTGATCGATCTCCGCCAGAAACTCGGCATGCCCGACCCGCGCGCCGGCCTCAAGGAGTGCGAGCTCTGCGACAGCGCCGATTTCCGTCCGGGCGCCGTCAACCAGTCGCCGGCCCGCGAGGGCGGGGCCGCGAGCGAGCCCGCCGACCCCGCGATCGAGGCCGCCGTCCAGCAGATCACCGACCAGATCGTGAAACAGATGACGAATTCGAAGTAGCGAGCATCGAGTAGTGAGTAGCGAGCAGTCCCGATCTGCTTGCGCTGCCTTCTACTCCCTGCTCGCTACCCGCTACTCACTACTTCTATTCCACTCATGAAAGTTTCCATCATCGGCGGCGGGGGCCGCGTCGGATCCAACGCGGCGTTCGCCCTCCAGTGCGCCGGCATTGTTTCCGAGATCCAGATTCTCGACGCCAACAACGACCTGGCCGAGGGCGAGGCGCTCGACCTGCTGCACGGCTCCTCGTCCATCGCCGACCAGCGCATCTACGCCGGCGACTACGGGCGCGCCAAGGACAGCGACATCTTCGTCATCACCGCCGGCCTGCGCCGCAAGCCGGACGAATCCCGCCTCGACCTGATCAACCGCAACGTTGCGCTGTTCTCCGGCATCATCGACAGCATCAAGACCGCCGGCTTTCGCAAGGACACGCTTGTCTTCGTCGTCTCAAATCCCGTCGACATCCTCACGCAGCTGGCCGCCGCGAAGCTTAACCTGCCCTGGTCGCAGGTCCTCGGCCTGGGCACGATGCTCGACACCGCGCGTTTCCGCTCGCTCATCGCTCAGGAGCTCAAGCTCGCCCCCACGCAGGTGAAGGCGCTGATCCTCGGCGAGCACGGCGATTCCATGTTCCCGGTCTGGTCGTCCGCCACCTACGCGGGCCTGCCGCTGGTCAAATATCCCGGCTGCACCCCGACCTTCCAGTCGCAGATTTTCGAACGCACCAAGGGCAGCGGCGCCGAGGTCATCCGCCGCAAGGGCGGCGCCGGCTGGGCGGTCGGTCTCACCATCGCCGAGGTCGTCCACGCCATCGCCCACGACAAGCGTCAGGTGCTGCCCGTCTCCACGGTCCAGCAGGGCGCCTACGGCCTGAAGGGTGTCGCCCTCAGCGTCCCGACCGTAGTCGGCCGCGCCGGCGCGCTCGCTCATTTGCAGGTTGAACTCTGGCCGAAAGAGCAGCAGGCGCTACAGGCCTCCGCGCGGGCGTTGCAGGAGACGTTCGCCAAGGTGAAGGGCGCCTGAGTGCAGCCCGACCGCCGGCAGATCATGGCGCGGGCGATAAACACTATCGCCAAAACGCGGCCGCAGTTCGATACTGCTTCCTCGCGGCGCCGGCCGTTTGGATGTCCGTCACGATAGCCCTCCAGTCCACCGTCACATGAAAACTTACCGTTTCGTCAACTATCTCTGGGATGACGCCCGGGCCGCGGCGCTCGATCCCGTCGGCCGGTTGATCTACCGCTCCAATCTCCTCGGCAGCGACCAGCGCATCACCAACACCGGCGGAGGCAACACATCGTCCAAGCTCACCGAAAAGGATCCGCTCTCCGGCTCGCCCGTCGAGGTGCTCTGGGTCAAGGGTTCCGGCGGCGACCTGCGCACCAGCACGCGCGAGAATTTCTCGTCCCTCTACCAGCAAAAGCTGCTCGACCTCCAGAAGCTCTACGCGGCCCGCCCCGACAAGGGCCTGAAGGCGCCGGCCGAGGACGACATGGTGGGCATGTATAACCACACCACCTTCAACCTTAATCCGCGGCCGTCCTCCATCGACACGCCGCTGCACTCGTTTCTCCCGGGCCGGCATGTCGACCACATGCATCCGAACGCGATCATCGCGATCGCGGCCTCGGCCAACTGCGAAAAACTCACGAAGGAGATCTTCGGCGGCGAGATGGCCTGGGTGCCCTGGATGCGCCCGGGCTTCGAGCTCGGCCTCGCCATGCAGGCCGTCGTGCGCAAGAACCCGAAGGTGAAGTCGATCATGATGGGCCAGCACGGTTTCATCTCGTGGGACAACGACGAGCAGGCCTGCTACACCTACACGCTCGACTGCATCGAGCGGGCTTCCGCCTACATCGAGGAGAAATACGCGGCCAAGGGCGGCGACGCCACGGCCTTCGGCGGGCCGAAATACTCGACGCTGCCCGCCGAAAAGCGCCGCGACAACTTCGCCGCCATCCTGCCGGCCCTCCGCGGCCTTGTCTCATCCGAGAAACGCTTCATCGGCACCGTGCAGGACGACGACAAGATTCTGCGCTTCGTGAACTCGAAGGACGCCGCGCGCCTCGCCGAGCTCGGCACCTCGTGCCCCGATCATTTTCTGCGCACGAAGATCAAGCCGCTCTATGTGAATTGGAACCCTCAGCAGGAGGACCTCGCGACGCTCCGCGAAAAACTCGCCGCCGGCATCGAACGCTATCGCAAGGACTACGCGGCCTACTATGCGAAGTGCAGACACGCCAACTCGCCCGCGATGCGCGATC
>JAYVZM010000378.1:0-8615 GCA_043783345.1 Verrucomicrobiota bacterium | reverse complement strand
GTCATACATGATGTCGAACTCCACTTCGGTGAACGGCGGGGCGACCTTGTTCTTCACGACTTTTATTTTGGTGCGGTTGCCGATGACCTTTCCGTCGGGGGTCTTGAGCTGATCCTTCCGGCGGATATCGATGCGGATGGAAGCGAAGAATTTCAACGCTCGGCCGCCCGAGGTGGTCTCGGGGCTGCCGAACATGACGCCGATCTTCTCGCGGATCTGATTGGTGAAAATGCAAACGCAATTTGTCTTGCTGACGACGGAGGTGAGCCGGCGCATGGCCTGGCTCATGAGGCGGGCCTGACTGCCCATCGTCATATCGCCCATCTGACCGTCGAGCTCGGCCTTGGTCACGAGCGCGGCGACGGAATCGAGCACGATGATGTCGATGCTGTTGGAGCGGATGAGGGTCTCCATGATGTTGAGCGCGTCTTCACCGGAATCCGGCTGGGAAACGAGGAGATCGTCCAGATTCACGCCGACGACCCGGGCGTATTTCGGGTCGAGGGCGTGCTCGACGTCGATAAAGGCGGCGAGACCGCCGCTGCGCTGGGCAGAAGCGATGGCGCTCAAACAAAAAGTGGTTTTGCCGGACGACTCCGGGCCGTAGATTTCGATGATGCGACCGCGGGGCAGCCCCCCGACGCCCAGGGCAAGATCGATCGCGAGCGAACCGGTGGAAAGCGTCTCGACCACCATGTGGGTGTTGCTCCCGAGGCGCATGATCGAGCCCTCACCGAATTGTTTGGTGATGGACGAGACGGCGAGCTCGATGTTTTTCTCCCGGGCGGGATTGTTGGTTTTCTCAGCGGGAGCGACGCGGGAATCGGAGGACTTGGACTTATCGGCTTTGGACATGGGAATCGTGTATGAGGGTTGAAAGGGTCATCTTACCTGAAGGGTCTGACAACAGTATGTCAGGAGACTTTCTTCGGCGTGCCGGCCCGGCAAGCGCGGAGTGCGCAAAAAAACGGCCTAAAATCAGGCAGTGGAATCGCTCAGGTTGCAGGCAAGGCCGGCTTGTTGATGCCGAAGGCGAAAAACACGGCCAGCGCGATCAGCGGGAGGCTCACGGCGTAGTTTCAGCAAAGTTTTCCCCCGAGCACGAACCAGGCGAAGGCGACAAACACCACGAGGGTAATCGCCTCCTGGATGATCTTCAATTGATACCCCGTAAAGGCCCGGTAGCTCAGCCGGTTGGCCGCACCATCAGGCCGTATTCGAAGAAGGCGATGACCCACGAAATGGGGATCGCCGCCCACAGCGGTTTGTCGCCGTGCTACTTCAGGTGCCCCTACCAGGCGTAGGTCATGAAAATATTGGAAAGACAGAGGAGAAAGATTGTAGCCATGCCCGGATTGTGCGCCGGACCGAGCGGCGCCGCTAGGCGAAAATCACCCGCGCCTCCGGCAAGCGCCTCGACCCCGGCGGGACGTTCCGAGCCGCTGGCCGAAGCAGCGCGCCACCCACGCGGCCTCACGACCGGCCGACGTTGATTCCCCCTTCGCTGGAATGTTCAGGCTGGTTCCGCCGTAACGAGGAACCGGCCGTCACTCCGTCATCGCATAGACGGCGAAGGACGCCAGCCAGTGGGCACGATTGAAATCCTCGGCGCTGAGCAGGGGCAGGGCGGCTTCCAGGTGCCGCACCGCGGCCTCGCGTGCGCGCATCTGTCGTGGATCGGGCTCCGGCAGGGCGAGGGCGAGACGCCGCCAACACCAAGCCCGGTTCAGGTTGAGCCCGATGAGATGGGCAATCTTGGGATCGGTTGGGTTGCTGACCCGGACGGGAGTGAAGAGCTTGATGGGTTCGCCGGTGTGGAGATTCGGCAGGAAACGGCTGAGCCACCGGCTGAAATTATCCGGCGGGAGCACGGCGGCCATCACTTCGGCCTCGGTCAGTGCCGGCGAGAGAAAATCCTCCCCCGACGGCTCCCAGCGGGCGCCATAGTCCATGTCGTGTCCGAACCAATAGGCCATGCGGCTCGTGCAAAAAAGCTTCAGCTCGTGGTCGTCGGCCGTGCGCGTGTAATCGATCGCCAGCTTCACGGCGAAGGCGGTGTTGTTGTGCACGCCATGCCGCACCGGATGGGTCAGCGAGGGCAGGTAGGCGAACAGGCCGTCGCGCATGATCTTGACCAGAGGCGCGAGATTTGCGGCCAGCGCCGCGTCGTAGCGCAGCAGTTCCTCCGCCAGCTTCAGCAGCCAGGCCCAGCCGTAGGGCCGTTCGAAAAATCCGCGGCCGGGCGCGCGAAAGTAGGCGGCCTCGGCGGCGATGTTCTCCGCCGTGAGGTGAGCGCGGAGCACGCGGTCGATCTCCGCGCGTTCCGGCAACTCGGGAAACAGCCGGGCGAGCCGGGCCAGCATGCAGTGCTGGTGCACGCAGGAATGCCAGTCGTAGCTGCCGTAGAACGCCGGGTGCAGGTCGTGCGGCGGCCGGGCGTCCTCCGGTCCGTTCAACTGGTGCTGAAGGAGGTGCGGGTATTCGCGACGGACATTGGCGAGCCCCAGGCGGGCGAATTCGGAGGCTTGAGGGGTTAAAAGGACGGGAAAAACAGCAGACACGGTCGATGGGCTGGAGCCAGGTGAAAGTTTAAGTTGAAGTGGCAGCACTGCCGCATAAGTTGTGCCGACAGGATTTAGACGACACCATGAAAATCAAAGCCTATCTCAAACCTCATTGCGGCTGGTCCAACGGCGTGCGCGCCATCATGCACAAGCATGGCCTGGCCTTTGAGGACATCGACATCATCAACAACCGCGCCAGCTACGAGGAGATGGTGCGCAAGTCCGGCCAGCCGCTTTCCCCCTGCGTGGAAATCGACGGCGTGATGCTGGCCGACATCTCCGGCGAGGAGGTCGAGAACTACATGCTCGCCAACAACCTGGTGAAGGACAGCGGCGCGAAGATCGATGTCGCCACCAACACGGGTTGTTCGTCGGAAGAGCACGACCGCATGGCGGCCAAACCGGTGCGCTTCTTCTGAGCGCAGCCCGCGCCCTTCTTTCCCGCCGGACTCAGCCGAGTCCGGCTTTTTTGTTTAACCTAGATTTGCTTAACGCCGTCCAAGAGCATTGGCTTTTCTGATTATGGAACGCGTGGTTTATGTTCCTGGGGCGGGATTTTCTGCACCACTTGGATTGCCGTTGACGAGCAATTTCCTGATTAAGTCCAAAGATCTCTACTTTTCGGATCAGGAAAAATACGCGGGATTCAAAGCCGTCTTTATCGAGATAGACAAACTCGCGCGCGCGAAAAACTAACCGTGTGAGTTACGACAATAAAACGATCACGTGTGAGGGCGTAGAAGCAGTTCATGCGCGATTTATGTCCTAGAAAAGCCCATGCCCTCGCAACCCATCCCCGGTCCCTCCGGCGAAGTGCTGACCACGCTGCCCTCGGCTTACCTGGCGCACGCCGCCACCGGGCTGCTGCATCTGCCGCGGTTCATTGCGAAGTGCCAATACGTGAAACAGCACGGTGCCCTGCCGGCGAGCTACGCCAAAAACTACAAGCGCGGCATGGACCGCTTCCTCTGCCAGCACCTCGGCATCGAGCCGGCCGCGGTGGAGAAGATCGTGTTCGAATCCGCGACCGACGACGAGATCGACGCCAAACTGCAGGCCTTGTTTCCCGCCGACGTGCGCGCGGCGAAGTGGAACCGCGACTACGTGCAGAAGGGTATGACGCCGAGCGGCCGCGAATTTCTCAAGGAGGCGCTGACCAACATGGGCTGCGCCGACCGCGTGGACCAGATTATCAGCGTCATCGACCTCATCGAGTTCGACGAAGGCCGGATCGAGTAGCTCACACCCAAGGCGGCATCAGCCCGCTGGCGGGACCGCGTATCACGCGGCCCACTTGCGGCCTTGGCTAGCGTGATCCAGCATCAGGGTAAAGAGATGTCGGCGAGCTTCTCGCGATCCGCCGTGCTGCATTCCGAAGAGGAAGTTAGAGGCTGTCCGAAAACCTGGCTTGGGGTTGCAGTGGGCCAGCGACCTTGGTCGCGCCCGGAGGCAGCAGCGCGTGCAAGCACGCTGACCTACGGGCCAATTCACGGGTTCCGGATATGTTGCGCAAGAGTCGAGGTGTGGGGGCCGGTGGCTGGGAGGCCAGCTCCCGGACGGGGAGCTCGGCCCGACAAAAAGCCTGCGTCCCAGCGGCTATTTCCGTCCGACGGCGAAAGCCGGCAGGGTTGGCAGCCTGGGCTTGGGTTTGCGGGGCAGCCAGCGACGCACGCTGTGGCAGTAGTCGGTATAGATCGCGCCATAGCGCTGGCGCAACACCGGCTCCTCATAGGCCACCACGAAAAGCTGGAAGGCCGAGGCGAGGAAGACGAAGTAGAGCAACAGGGTCAGATGGCGGAAAAGGATCATCTCCCCGAGCACGATAAGGAGCACGCCAAGATACATGGGATTGCGCACCCAGCGGTAGAGGCCCCGCACCACGAGTTTTTTTGGCGGATCGATCGGCGCGGGGGTGCCGCGGCCTTTCGTGGCGAACTGCCACACGCACGCGATGTAGATCAGGACACCGGCCAGGAGCAGTGGCGCGGAGAGAAAACGGGGCCAGGTCCACGCCGCCGGCATCGGCTCTTGCCGCAAGAGATAAAACACGGGCACCCAGCCGACGACGAAGCCGGGCACCAGGGCGGTGAACAGCAGATTTTTCAGCAGGAGCCACATGGTGGGATCAGTTCATCAGCGGGGTGGTGACGAAGGGGTGCGGGTTTTTGCCGATCTGGCGGCGGAGCGACTCGAGGTTTTCCCGCACCAATGCGCCCATCGATTCGCACGCCAGGTAGGCGGCGGACTGGTAATGCTCGGCCAGTCCTTCGCGCAGGGACCGCACGTTCTCGGGCGGGGCGACGGGATCGTGCAGCATGGCGGCGAGCAGGGCGGTGAGGCGCGTGGCCGCCAGCTCGGCGCGCTGCAGGATAAGGGTCTGTTCCTCGCGCTGGTATTGGTGCGCCGTCTCCAGATGCAGGTGCTGGGAGCAGAAGAGCGAGAGCAACTGGTTGTCCTTGAAATACTGGGGCAGGTAGAAATTTTTCCGCCCGTGGTGGCTCTGCTGGTCAAAATCCATCGCGCGGATCCGGATCTGCCAGCCCTCGAAGTCCGGCGTGAGGACCACGACGAAATTGTAGGCGCGCATGTCGCCCAGGAGCCGGACAAAGCAGCGCTCGTTGAATTTCACGAGCTCCTTGGCGATGCGGATGGGCTTGAGTTCCTTGCTGTGCAGCCAGCGCTCGATGAAGATGTCGCCCGGGATGCCGGCGATGTGTTCCTCGATGAGCGTATTGCCGTGCGTGAGGTAGTTGAGCCGGTTGGGGGAGAGCAGGTGCTCGAGTTCGAGCCCGTAGACCCGCGAGGCGTCGGCCCGCTTGACGTAGAAATAGTCCTGATTGTCGTTGTAGGCATTGACGATCCGGATGCGGAAGGGCGTCGAGTTGCCGAAGCTGCAGAAATCCACGCGGTCGATGTAGAGATGCTGCATGACGGAAAAATCACCGTCAACCTTCAGCAGGGCGTAGAGGCGCTTCAGGTCCTCGTTCAACGCGGACATGTCATCGGCCCGGTAGGCGACGGTTTCCCAGAGGGTGTTGCGGCCATCCGCATCCCTCAGCGGGACGGTCTCGTGGAAATCCCGCAGCCGCTCGTAGCTGAGGGGCAGCACGCGCTCGCGCCGGAATTTCCGCAGGTAGCCGCGCAAATCGTCCCCGATGGGATAACTCGGTTTTTTCTTGGTGCGCGCAGGCGCGGACTCCGGGGCGTCGTCCATCGGCGGAAAGCCTAACCGCAGCCCTTCGCGTGGCAAGGGCGCGCCTTGTCTTATTCGGGATCGTAATGGGGAGGGAGAGGTGATCCCACCCGCTTGGGCTCACGCCGCCGCGCGCCCTGCCGCAACCGGTCGAGAAACACCGCCACGATATGGCGGACATTCGCGGCCTCCTTGTGGATGGGCTCAAGAGGAAACCAGCAGCCGCTCGCCCAGCGCGATGAGCCGGGACCGCAGCGGCTGGCTGCGTTCGGCGAAGCCGCGCTGGTGCGCCTCATATTCGGCGCGGCCCTCCGGCGCCTCGATGCGGAGGGGAGGGAAGCCGAGCTTCTGGAAATCATAAGGGCTGGCCCGCATGTCGATCTCGCGGATGTCGCGCGCCAGGGCGAAACAATCGGCGATCAATTCGCCCGGCGTGAACGGCGCGAATTTGAACGCCCACTTGTAGAGGTCCATGTTCGCATGCAGGCAGCCGCGCTGTTCGAGCTGCGGCCCTCCGGCCCGCGTGGGTTGCAGCCGGTTGAGGGGCCGGGCCGGCACGGTGAAAAAACGGAACGCGTCGAAGTGCGAGCAACGCACCGGCTGCGCCTCGACGATGCGCGCGAGCTCGTCAGGGGCAAAGCGCAGCGGCCACTGGTTGTGCCGGACCCCGTCCGGCGTCTGCCGGTAGACCATCGCCCACTCGTGCAATCCGTAGCACGCGAATTGCGGCGGGCGCTCCGCGGTGACGCGCAGCAGGCTCACGATCCACGCGAGGCTCGCGCGCCGGTGCGGCGCCAGCGCGGATGGGTTGAGGGCGATGCCGTCCGCCGTCTCCTGATACTCCGGCCAGCGGAGAAATTCGCGCGCGCCGTCGCCCTGCAGGGTGACATCCGGGCCCGGATGCCAGCGACGCAGCCAGCTCGGGCGGAAACGGTAGTATTCGAAAAGAAAATCATAGATCGGATGTTTTTCGCCGCAGGAGGTCCGGGCCTGGTGCGGTTCGGTCCAGGCGGACACGCGTTGTTCGTGCGCCGCGCGGCGCGCCTGCCACGTGGCTTCGGAGAGAACGGTCCCTGTGTTGGAGGAGATTGTTTGCAAGGGATGTCTTGTGTGGGAGCGAGCTTGCTCGCGATCTCAGAATCGCCTGTAAACAGCCTCCTGCATTTTATTGAGCAGCCGGCGCACGCCCTCGCTCGGCGGGGTGTCGATGAAGCGCAGGTCCACCGGCCATTTCAATTTGCTGGCGAGCGAACGGAGCGCGAAGGCGGCGGGAGCACTGTTGAGGATCCGGCCGCTGACCCCGCAGGGCAAATTGGCTGCCGGTGAGGGAAACAGCCGGTGGATCACCTGGTCGGCCTGGCGGGCGAGGTCGGTGATCGAGTCGGCCACCACCTGCTGGGCCGGACCGCAATCCTGCGCGGCGAGCTCAAGGACGACCGGGGCGAAGCCGGCGATCACGGCGTTGGCCCCGGCGTCGTTGTAGAAGAAACGGGAATTGGCGGCATAGTCGGCGAGCCCGGTATGCGCGCACAGCGCGTTGGCGAGCGGGGAAAGTTTCGCCGGTTGCCGCGCGGCCTGGAGTTCGAGCAACGCGAGGCCGAGCGCCCGCCGGCCCAGGTCGAAGCCGCTGCCGGGATCGCCGAATTTCCAGCCGAGCCCGCCGGCATAGTGGGCGGTGCCCTCCGGGCTGCGGGCGGCGACAAACGAACCGGTGCCGGCGTGCAGCACGAGGCCCGGGGCGCCGCCGGTCGCCAGTTCGAGCACCGGAAGGGAGTCGTCGGTGGTGGTGATCCGTCCGAAGCCGGGCAGCGCGTCCGCGGTCTCACGCCAGAACGTCCGGCTGCCGGCCATGCAGAGCAGGGTGGACGGGATTTTCGATTTCAGGTCCTCGATTTTGGATTGGGCCAGCAAGGAGGCCAGCGCTTCGTTCAGGATCGCGCGGGCGCGCTCCGGGCCGACCTGGCTGGGATTGCAGCCGGGCGCGAGGTGGCGGGCGACGAGTTCGCCGTGCTCGTCGACGAGGATGCACTCTGTCTTCGTGCCGCCGCCATCCACGCCGATTTTGAAGAAAGTTTTTGACACAGAGGACACGGAGTTAGGAGAGGGAGGGCACAGAGGATTGACTCAGTGAACCCGGATTGGGCCTCGGTGATCTCTGTGATAACAATTCACGCCAGCTGGCGGCTGAGCCGGCCCTTGTATTGCTTGCCGAGCTCGCGGTTGTATTCGATGGCGTTGGGCATGTTCTGGCTGCGCAGGATGGGCAGCGGGTGGCCGCCGGCCTTGAGCCAGGCGATGATTTCGAGCGATAGCAGGTTGAGCAAGGTCGCACCGATGAAGGTCGAAGTCGGGCCGGCCATGACGCCGTCGGCGACGGCGGTGATCGCGTCGCCGGGCACGCCGCCGTTGTCGAGGACGTCGTCGGCGACCTCATGCAGTTTCTTTCCGCCGGGGTGAACGGTGGGAGTGGTTTTCGACATCCCGACGGAGGTGAGGCCGACGACGTTCAGGCCCTTCTGCTTCGCATAGAGGGCGACCTCGATGGGCGAGGAATTTTTGCCGGAATTGGAGATGACGATGATGGTTTCGCCGGGCAACAGGCCGTGGGCGCGGTCGTAGCGTTCGGCGAGTTTCGTGCCGTAGCCGACCAGGTTCTCGACGAAGCCGCCGGTGGGATCGAAAATCCCGCTGACGCAGACCAGCCCGCCCGCGCGGCCGATGATCTCGCGGGAGATGATCTCGCTGTGGCCGCTGCCGAAGGTGTGCAGCACGCCGCCGTGCGCGAGGGATTCGCCGATGACGGCGCCGAGCTTTTTCAGCGCGGGTGCGTTCTGCGCGCAGGCGCGCTGCAGCATGGC
>JAYVZM010000377.1:0-3400 GCA_043783345.1 Verrucomicrobiota bacterium | reverse complement strand
GCGGATGCCCGCTCCGCCGCCGATGCCCTCGTGGGCATCGAGCGACCCGGGCTGACGGACGTGGAAATGCGAAATCTCCTCCAGGCCTTTTGTGAGATCGATCCGGTGGAAAACGCCGTCGCCGCACCGGAGATCCGGGTGAAGGTCAGAAACGAGAGCTACCTGATTCGCACGGAACAAAAGCGGCTCATGCTCTACGATATCGTGCACCGGGAGCTTCCGGCGCTCGTGCTCACGCTGGACGAGGTGATGGCGGAGCTCGATGGCTCCGCGCTGGCTGCCCGGAGCGCGGCCGTCCCCCCGCGACCGCTGGCCGTGCCGGGCGAAGCCGCCGCGCTCGAAACGCCCGTTCGCCCGGTCGCGACGGCCAGCAAACCGCGTCTGATCGTCCTGGGCGCCGTGGCCCTGGTTCTCCTCGGCGCCATCTTCTATCTGCACCGGGGTAAGGGGCCGGCGGCCGCGGCGCCTTTTCGTCCCCTCGGATCGGACGAATCTGCGACGCTGCAGGCCTCGCTCGTGGGGGTTTACCTGACCGGAAACCAGCCGGGGCACCATGGGATCGTTTTCATCTCGGCACGGGAGTTGAAGCTGTTTGAACTCTGCGCCCTCTCCGCCCCGCGGGTCGTCTACGCCTCCGGCGAACCGGGTCGCGCCGGCCCCCAACTGGTCCTCGCCACGGATCAGCCCGGCGGGTTGATCGCCATCACCGACCACGACACTGTGGTTTATTGCGGCGAGGTTTACCGGCGCATCCCATAGCTGCCCGCATGCGCGCTCCGATTCCAGCGTCCGTTTTCCGTCGTCCATCCGGCGCGGGCGGGTTCACGCTCGTCGAAGTGGCGATGGCGGTGATCATTCTGGCCATGGCGATCACCACATCGATCACGGCCATGCAGCGCGCGTTTCTCGAGTTTGATACCGCGCGCAACCTGGAAATCGCCGCCAACATCATGCAGTGCGAAATGGAGAAGGAGCGCCTGCTGGATTGGGCCACGGCCGGCAACGCCGCCTACGTGCCCGTCATCGACCCGAGTTTCGCGCGCAACCCGGCGATCGGCGGCCGTTTCACGCTGTCCCGCGCCCTGTCGGTCCCGCATTCCGGGCAGGTGGTGCAAATCACGCTCACCGTCCGCTGGCGCGGCTACGACGGCCGCACCCTCGCGCGCAGTTACACCACCTACTATACCCAGGGGGGACTCCATGAGTATTTCTACAACAACCCATAGTCACGTCCGCCGGACGGCGCGCGGCTTCACCTTGGTGGAGCTGATGGTGGCTGTGGTGCTGAGCGGCCTGGTGTTGACCGGGGTGCTGACCACCAATCTCCAGTTGATGCGCAGCGGGGTCCGCCTCACGCAATATGCCGAGATGAGCTCACAGATTCGCCGGGGCCTCGAGCCGCTGGGCGTTGACTTGAAGAGCGCGAGCGCGATCAAATGGAACGGCGCGAGCGATATCACCCTGACGGTTCCCACCACGGGGGGCTCGACCCGGCAGGTGACCTACGCGTGGACGGGAGGCACCCAGAACTATTTTTTCATGGTGCCCGGCTCGCTCAGCTCGGTGCTCACCGGTCGCGTCTACCTCGTGAACGGAATTCCCGCATTCGCCGACGGCACCCCCGGCGTGACGTTCATCCGGCTTGATCGCGACGGCCTTGCTGCGATCACCGACCTCGCGACCAAACAAATCCAGGTCATTATGAATGTCACCCGCTCGGCTCGGACGGCGGCGACCTCCGCCGATACGGCGGTGTCGGCCGCTTTCATCCTGCGCAACAAGCCGGTTTCCTGATGACCGTCCGCCGTCCAGCCTCATCGTCGCCCCGTCACCGCCTCGCCGCCGAGCGGGGCAGCATGTTGCTCACGGCCATGTTGTTTGCCATCGGGATTGCCCTCGTGCTGGGCAGCTACCTCGCCCTCAGCCGCACCACGCTCAAGCTCGCGCACCGATCCTATTTTGCCAACGATGCGTCCAACCTGGCGGAAGCAGGGCTCGAGGAAGCGCTCTACTGCTTCAACCAGATGGCCGCGGGCACGGCGCCGGCGACCGCTTGGTCGGGCTGGACCCTCTCGGGCGCCGACGCCAAACTTACGCTGCCGACGTTCAACCGCGACCAGAATGGCATCGGCATCGTCAAGGTTTACGTCATCGGCTACGATGGCAGCAATGCCACGCCCACGGTCCTCTCCCAAGCCACCATCACGCCGTTCGACGGCGGGGCTCCGGTCATCAAGACGGTGCAGATGGCGCTCAAAAACAACGGCGCCCCCATCTACGGTCTCGTGGCGTTGCACGGATTGAATTTCAAGGGGAGCAACTTCGCGGACAGCTTTAACTCAAATCCGACCAACAGCCCCACCGGTCCCTGGGCGGCTTACTCCAGCGCCGTCGCCGCCTCGAAAACCTCGGTGGTCGTGCTGGCCGGAAGCGTCAAGGTGGGGTCCGGAAAGATTTATGGTGACCTGAAGCTGGGCGCCCCTGTCGCGACTCCGCCGGCCAGCGACTACACCGGCACCGTCACGACCAACTTCACCGCGACGTTCCCGATGCCCGTCTATCCGACTGCCGCCGCCGTCAGCCAGAGTTACAATGTGAGTTCCACGATTCCCCCGGCATTGCCTCGCGGCGGTGATCTGCCGGCGGCGGACGGTCGCTATTATTATTTTTGCAAGAACACGACGATCGGCAGCGTGGCGATCGCGAACGGGATGAACGTGACGATCGTCGGAACCGGCACCAAACTGAGCGCCGGCCTCAACATTCTCGGCACGGGCACGTGTTTCATTTACATGGATGGGGTGGTGACACTCTCCAAAGGCGCCGACCTCGTCAATACGGGGTGGGCGGGGGCGCTGCAGATTTACACCACCACGACGGGAAACTGCAGCATCGGCAACAACAGCCAGATCATGGCCTGTCTCTACGCACCCAATGCGGACCTCACGGTCTCCGGCAGCGGCAGCAGTGGCATGCTCATCGGTTCTTTCGTGGCCGATACGATCACGGCCTCCAACACCATGGATTTTCATTTCGACGAAGCCCTCCGGCCCTTCGGCAGTGGTTGGAGACTGACCGGCTGGTTGGAGCTGCAGAGCGCGGCGGACCGGGCGACGGTCGCCGGACGGACCGGGAACTTCCTGCGATAGCCCTCGCGGAGGTGGGTGAATCCCCGTCCGCACGGGGAGGCGAAATCATGAAATCAGCCAGCTGAGCCGCCGGCCGACTCGCGCGAAGAGATTGGCGCCGCGCAGCCAGCGGCCAACCCGGCCGGGCAGCAGGGCGGTGACCGGCGCGAGCATCTGCAGGAATCGTCCGGCCAGTTGCAGGGATGGATGGGTGCGGGGCCGGCAGGCCTGGCCCCACGCCGCGCGATCGATTGCGCAGGCAAGCACGAGCA
>JAYVZM010000376.1:0-3401 GCA_043783345.1 Verrucomicrobiota bacterium | reverse complement strand
GCCTCGCCCGGCCTGTGCTGGGCGGCGCTTTCCTCCTCGGTGCGGCCCTGGCCGCGACTGCCGACGACACTCCGGCCTGGATCACCAAAAGCAACGCGCATGCCCAGGTGCTCCTCGACGCCACGAACAAATTCCAGCCCGAGGGCGCCTCGCAGACCGGCTTTCCCGGGTTCGACGACAAGATCGCCGACCTGCAGCCCGGCGTCACCCAGCGCTACGTCGCCGCGGAAACCGCCGCCCGCGACGAACTCGCCCGGCGCATCCTCGCTGAGACCGATCCGCTCGTCCGGCAGGACCTCGAGATCCTGGTCAAGGCCGCCACCAACGACATCGAATCCACCCTGCTGCAAGCCAAGCTCCTGCTCAATTACATCGATATCGGACAGCTGGTCTACTTCGGGCAGTTCGGGCTGCTGCAGGATCAGGTCGACGCCGCGCGCCGTCCCGCCGCCCTCAAGCGCCTGAAGCTTTACACCGGCCTCGAACCCGGCTCCACGCCGATCACCGAGCTCGCCAAGGCCCGCTACACCGAGGAGGCGGTGGACCCCGCCCGACTCGGCACGTTCAAGGACCGCATCGAGCAGAGCCTCGCCAACCTCGAGCGCTACACCGCGGGCATCCGCGAACTCTACGCCCAATATGGCCTCGACAAGCTCGAGGGTGCCCCGGCCGCGCTCGACGCGCTCGAGAAGCAGCTGAACGACTACGCGGCCTGGACCCGCGCCATCGTGCTGCCCCGCGCGCGCGCCGACTACCGGCTGCCGGCGGAAATTTATGCCGACAACCTCAAGAACGTCGGCCTCGACATCCCGCCGCAGGAATTGATGCACAAGGCGCTGCTGGCCTTCGCCGAAATCCGCAACGAGATGCAGGCGCTCGCCCCGCTCGTCGCCAAGGAACACGGCATGGCCGACACCGATTACCGCGCAGTCATCCGCGCCCTCAAGCAGGACCAGCTGGTGAATGATCAGGTCGAGCCCTGCTACCGCGAGGTCATCGGCCGCATCGAGGACATCATCCGGCGCGAGCACATCGTCACCCTGCCCGAGCGCGCCATGATCATGCGCCTCGCGTCCGAAGCCGAGAACGCCGCGCAGCCCGCACCCCACATGCAGCCGCCGCCGCTCGTCAACAACAAGGGCGAGCGCGGCCAGTTCATTCTCACCACCGGCAACCCGCCCGCCACCGCCGGCGCCAAGACCACGGGCTACGACGACTTCACCTTCAAGGCCGCCGCGTGGACGCTCACCGCCCACGAGGGGCGGCCGGGCCACGAGTTGCAGTTCTCCGCCATGGTCGAGCGCGGCGTCTCGCAGGCCCGCAGCATCTTCGCGTTCAACAGCGTCAACGTCGAGGGTTGGGCGCTCTACGCCGAGGCCGAACTGAAGCCCTACGAGCCGCTCGACGGCCAGCTCATCGCCCTCCAGCACCGCCTGATGCGCGCCGCCCGCGCCTTCGTCGACCCGATGCTCAATCTCGGCCTCATGACCCGCGAGCGCGCCCACGACATCCTCACCCAGGACGGCTGCCTCTCCGAGGCGATGGCGAAGCAGGAGGTCGACCGCTACACCTTCCGCGCGCCCGGCCAGGCCACCGCGTATTTCTACGGCTACGTCAGACTCATGGAATTGCGCACCGCCACCGAGGTCGCCCTCGGGCCGAAGTTCAACCGCCAGGCGTTTAACGATTTCATCATCGGCCAGGGCCTGCTGCCGCCGGAGCTGCTGGCGAAGGCCGTGCGCGAACAATTCATCCCGGCGCAGGCGGCGAAGTAGGATTTTGGAGGCGGGCTGAGGGCACCCCGCCTCCAGCGATCCAGATCGAGCCCCGCCGCCTACACTGCCGGCGCGCGGCGCTCGACGTTTTCCTTGAGCGCGGCGAAATTGCCGGCCTCGCTGTTGCGCACAAATCTTTCGGTCACCGATTTGAGATCCTCCCAGCGGCGGCGGATCGCCCGCGCCTCCTCCTTGGAAATGGCGCTGTCCGACGCGGCGATGGCGATGGCGCCCAGCATGTCGGCAAACTCCTGCACGATGCTGTTGGTTGACGGGATGAGTTGCTGCGCATCGGGCTTCACCTTGGGGTTGGGAATGAAAAACCCGCCGGCGAGTTCACACACCCACTGCGCGATGCGCGGATCGTTAGTGATGCGGACCAGCTGCTCGATGCGATCGAGGGGGTTGTTGGCCCCGCTGCCCGCGCCGTCGTCGGGCGGCTCGGCCCATTTGTAGATGAGCGAGAGGGAGAGGCCCATGTCGGCCGCGATAAGTTTTGCGCTGGTCTTTTTCAGCACCTCCTTGAGCAATTCGTGAGACTGCATGGGGCGGGATCTTGCTCCGGGCCCCGGCAAAGGCAATCCCGCCTTATGCCGGGCTAATGGCCGGAGCCGTCGGGCTAATTTGACGCGGCTTCGGCCCCGCCAGAGTCGTTTTTGGTGTCTTTTCCCCCGGCTTGCCGCTAGCAATACGCCCCTCTTTCCCATGAACATTCACGAGTATCAGGCCAAGGCCTTGTTTGAAAAATACGGCGTCGCGGTGCCCCGCGGGGTGGCCGCCCGCACCCCGGCCGAATTTGAATCCGCCCTTTCCACCCTCTCCCACGACGGCCCGCTCATCGTGAAGTCCCAGATCCACGCCGGCGGGCGCGGCAAGGGCACCTTCACCGACGGCTTCAAGGGCGGCGTCAAGTTCGCCAAGACCAAGGCCGAGGCCCTCGATTACGCGAACAAGATGTTCAACAACACGCTCGTCACCGCCCAGACCGGCGCCGCCGGCCGCAAGGTGCAGACGATCTACTTCACCGTCGCGTGCGACATCAAGAAGGAGTATTACCTCGCCATCCTCCTCGACCGCGTCACCTCGCGCCCCGTCATCGTCGCCTCGACCGAAGGCGGCGTCGAGATCGAGAAAGTCGCGCACGAGACGCCCGACAAGATCTTCAAGATCGTCATCGATCCCGCCGTCGGCCTCATGGGCTACCAGGCGCGCGAACTGGCCTTCAAGCTCGGCTTCACCGGCGATATTTTCAAGAACGCCGTCAAGCTCATCACCGGGCTCTACCGGATGTATTGGGAGACCGACGCCGTCATGGTCGAGGTCAATCCCCTCATCGTCACCGCCGACGGCAAGGTCCTCGCCCTCGACGCCAAGGTCTCCTTCGACGACAACTCCCTCTTCCGCCATCCCGACATCGTCGCCCTCCGCGATCTCAACGAGGAGGACTCCAAGGAGATCGAGGCCTCGAAGTTCAACCTCTCCTATATCGCGCTCGACGGCAACATCGCGTGCCTCGTCAACGGCGCGGGCCTCGCGATGAGCACGATGGACATCATCAAGCACTACGGCGGCAGCCCGGCCAACTTCCTCGACGTCGGCGGCGGCGCCTCGAAGGACCAGGTGCAG
>JAYVZM010000375.1:0-8691 GCA_043783345.1 Verrucomicrobiota bacterium | reverse complement strand
TCCGCCGCGCCCTTGAGCTTTTTGCCGAGCGGTTGCACCGCCGCCACGAACGCATCCACCTGGTGCGGTGCGGCGCCGACGAACCGCTCGCTCTCCGCCAGGATCTCCTGCAGCTTCTTCTTGCCAAGGCCCACCCGCTTGTCGCCGGCGAGCCGGCCGAGCAGATCGGCGTCGCCGCCGGAGCGGATCGCCTTGGCCGCCGCCACCGCATGCTGCTTGATGGCCTCGTGCGCGGTCTCGCGACCCGCGCCGCCTTTCACCGCCTCCATCAAGATCGTGGTCGTCGCCAGGAACGGCAGGTTGCGCTCGTTCTCCGCGGCGATCGCGGCCGGAAAGGCCTCCATCTGCCGCAGCACCGTGAGGAAAGTCTCGAGCAGGCCGTCGATGGCGTAGAAGGCGTCGGGCAGCGCCACGCGGCGCACCACCGAGCACGACACGTCGCCCTCGTTCCACTGGTGGCCGGCGAGCCCGGCGGTCATCGTCACGTAACCGGAAAGGATGGTCGAGAAACCGCAGATGCGCTCGCAGTTCCGCGTGTTCATCTTGTGCGGCATGGAGGACGAGCCGGTCTGGCCTTCCTGAAAGCCTTCGGTCAACAGGCCGGCCCCGGCCATGAGCCGCAGCGTGGTCGCGCAACTCGCACCGGCCGCGCCCACCTGGTGCAGCGCGCTCACGACGTCGAAATCGAGGCTGCGCGGATAAACCTGGCCGACTGCATCGAGCGACGCCTTGAAGCCGAGATGCTTCACGATGCGCGCCTCGAGCTGGTCGACCTTCGCCGTGTCGCCGCCCAGCAGCGTGAGCTGGTCGAGCTGCGTGCCCACCGCGCCCTTCAACCCGCGCACCGGGTAGCGCGCGATGAGTTCGGCGAGCCGGGCGTGGGCGAGCAGCAGTTCCTGGCCGAACATCGCGAGCCGCTTGCCGAGCGTCGTCGGCTGCGCGGGCACGTTGTGCGTGCGACCGGTGATCATCACGTCGCGGTGCGCCGCCGCCTGCCGGCCGAGCGCGAGCAGCGCCGCGACCACCTTGAAGTGCACGAGCTGCAGCGCCCGGGCGACCTGCAGCTGCTCGACGTTCTCCGTCAAATCGCGGCTGGTCAGGCCGAGATGGATGAACTGGCGCTTGGCCAGGTCGGAAAATTCCTCGATGCGCGCCTTCACGTCGTGCAGCGTGACGCGCTCGCGCTCCATGATGCGCCCGACGTCGACATCGTCGCGCACGCGCTCGTAATCCTTGATCGCCTCGGCCGGGATGGCGACACCGAGGTCCTTCTGGGCCTTCATCACGGCGATCCAGAAATCGCGCTCCAGCAGGATGCGGCCGTGCGCCGACCACAGGTCCTTCATCGCCGGCGAGGCGTAGCGCTCGGCGAGGACATTCGGAATGGTTTCGGCGGAGAGAGGGGGCGGCTTCACGGCGCGCAACGGTTAGCCCACCCCCCGAAGGTTGCCAATGGAAAAACGTCCCGGCGCACCTCGGGCCACCCCCGTTCGCCGGTTCCTCCAATCGCGTCACTTCCGCCGCAGGCCGGGCAGGCGGCGGATCGCGACCAGCAACGCCAGGGCGCCATAAAACCAGAGGCTCGGCGCCCCGCCGCCGCCGCCGCCACTCCCACTGGTAGCGCTACTACTGCTGCTACTCGGGCTGCTGCTGGGATTCCCGGCGCTGACAGGATTCACCGTGGCTGTTGCCGGGTTACTTTGCATCGAACTCTTGGGATCGGAAACGGTGACGGTATAGCTGCCGGCATCCTTGGTCGTGACGGAATTCCTGCTGAAGGCCGCGGCGACGGCACCGGCGATGGCCGTGCCGCTGAGGGCCCATTGGTAGGAGAGGTTTTCGCCGATCGCGGCGACGGTGAACGTGATCGTGTCACCCGGGTTGACGGTGACCGACTGCGGTTGCTGGGTAATTCCGAGGATCGTGATTTGCTCGCGAAAGCCCGCCATGGTGGCCGCGTGCTCCCGCAGCGTGCGGGCGTTGTCGGCCGCCTTGGGTTGCGCCTCGGAAATCCCCAGCGCAACGCCGTCGGCGAAAAGATCGGGGTTGCTGAAGTAGGGCAGCCGATAGCCGGCATAGCTCATGATGGTGCCCGTGTCGCGACCCTGCTTGTTGGTGTAGCGATAACCGTAGAAGAATTGCCCGTCCCCGTCCTTCGCGGCATTCGTTTGCCGGTCGTGCTGACAGGAGAAATTGTGAGCCAGTTCATGAGTGAACGTGATGTAACTGGCCGCCCACTGGACGACCGCGTGGTGGCCCGGCGCCCAGGCGAGGCCGGTGTATTCCCTATTCCCTCCGACCACGAGGACGGTCTGGTCGGCGCCGGTTTCCACCGCCTTGTCCCGGGCATACTGCCCGGCGCTTCCGGTGGCGTAAGTTATTAGGTCAAGGTCGGCGGCCATCTTGTTGCCGGCGTTCTCGTAGGCCGGAATTTTGAACAGCCCCACACAACGCCAGCGCAGATTGTTCACGCCGCTTTGCTCGAGGGCCAGATTGCCCGCTTCAATCCGGGTCCGCATGGTGGAGTCGATGTATGCCTCGGCGGTGATGCCGAGGCCGGAGGCGGCCACCGTTTCCACGGCGGCTTTCTCCGTGGCTCCGTCATAGAGGAGCACGACATCGACGGTGTAGTTGCCGAGCCCATCCGGCGAAGGAACACCCGCGAGGTCGGCCCTCGCGCTGGCGTTGGCGGGCAGGCGCGGCTGGTCGGCCTCGAAGTTGTTGCCGCAAGTGTCAAGGTCGGGGTTGCTGTCGACGACCACTGAATTCCCACCGGCAACTGTGACGGTAAATTCGTAATCATAGGGCAGCGCCAACACCGCAGTCCAGATGTCCTTGGTTCCGATTGCGACCATGATGGCGTTGTCGATCTCGCTCCGCCCAATCCAAGTGGTGCGGTCCGCCTCTTGATCGATCGAAACCGCCACAAATGACACCGGCATGTTCGGCCGCGGCATGACGGTGATTTCATGCGGTTGGAACAGCCGCCAGTCCTGGATGGCGACGGTCAGGTCAGGCAGCACCTTGAGGACACCGGGCGGCGGGGACATACGAACCGCCGCGAGCGCCGGCGAAATCTGTCCGACTTGGGCGGTAACCGACGCTGGAAACACCGTGGGCCCTTCCCGGGGCTTGGTGCTCGCGAAGTGCGCCCGTTCGGTAGCACCCCCTGCAGCTACCGCCTGGTTCTTTTTGCTTTCCGCACCTCTTTGGCTGTAGTCGAAGGCATAGAAGCCGACGCTCGCTACGAACACACCGGTGCACACACCGATGAGGAATTTAGGGGGGATGATCGGTGCACGCAAGGGGGGTAGGTTTTGGAGGTTGATCCTACCTCCTGGCTAGGGCTGGCGGGTTGCCTTACTTCTACCATGTTATCGACTCGTTGCCTATCTGAGCTAACCCGTATTTTCGTCTACGGTTGTCCCGGGGAAAAAAACCCCGGCCAGCTGCGGATCGATCCTCTTTCCAACCATCCCGGGGATGCTAAACCATGCCCGGCAGCCTGCTACGGGTTTCCCGCCTGGACCCCGGGCCACCGCCGAGGGCACGCGCGGTGCCACCCGGGAGCGAATCCCCGCCGGGCGCTCAGGCCGCGAGACAACGCACCGCCATGTCGCGGAGCACGGTTTCCTGCTCGTTGGGCCGGCGGATGATTTCCTCGAACACACGGATGAACTCCTGCTGGTTGTCGATCAGCCGGCGCAGCGGCGGCAGCTTGGCGCTGCTCACCAGCTTGCCGGCATACCACTGGTTTTGAGTGAAGAAATTGTAGGAACTCTTCTCGGCATCGCCGCCGAAATGCTTCGCATAGGCCTCCTGTGCCCGGGCCCACGCCGCCTTGTCGAAGCCATAGGGGCCGGGTGCGCGCAGCTCGCCGGCGTCGATCAGCACGCGGCACTGCAGCAGGATGCGGTTGCGGTTCTGCAACGCGCTGATGATCGGCCGGGCGTCGCCGCCGTTGAAGAAATGCCGCTGCAGCTCGACCAGCGTGCCGCGCAGGTCGCCCGCAAAGAAGCGGTCCGCCGCGGCGAAGAAATCCCCCTCGGCGAAATTTGGCGTCAGTTCCTCCACCTGCGCCTCTTCGATCACGCCGCCGTCATTCGCATACGTGGCGAGCTTGCGCGTCTCCTCCGTCAGCAGCCGGGTGTTCGGCCCGGTTTTCTGCAGCAGCAGCTCGATCGCCCCGGCGCCGAAGGTGACGCCGCATTCGCGGGCCTCGGCGAGCGCCACGCCCGCCAGGGCCTCGCCGGCGGACTCACCGTCGCCGCCCGCCAGCGTGAAGTCGGCGTGGGCCTCGCACCACTTGGGAAACGCGCGCCGCCGGTCCACCGGCGCGGCGGTGATGACCACCGTCACCTCGTCCGCCCTCACCTTTTCGAGCAACTCCTGCAGGGCCTCGACCTGCTTGAGCGTCCCGTCGGCGCGGCCGGTCACCGTGTCGGCGAGAAAATTCACGTCCTTGAACCACACCACCCGCCGCCCGCCGAACATCGGCACCGTCTGCACGGCGTCGCGGAACCGGTTTACCGCCGCCTCCACCTCGTCGACGTTGGCGGCGAAACCGCTGACGATCTCGCGCGCGAACTCATCCGCGCCGGCTTCGGCCGCCAGCACCTCGAATCGTTCCTTGCCGATCCGGTTGACGATGAAGTCGTCCGGACCGCAGATGAACGCGAAGTTTTTGGCGGCGGCGGGCATGGGCTCATGCTTCTGCGAGATTCATGCAAGCGGAAGCAAAAACGGCAGAAGCGGCTTTACGCCGCGATTCGGCCAACCCATCGCGGCGTAAAGCCGCTCCTACAGCAAACCTCAATTCGCCAGCGGCACGACAGCCTTGCGGGCCTCGCGCAGGATTTCGCGGCGCAGCCAGTCGATGGCGGCCGTCACCGCGCGGAGCTTCACCGTGCCGCGCGGGCCGGGATAGGTCAGCTTGCGCGACCAGTCGCCGCCGGGAGCGTGCATCCCGATGTAGATGGTGCCGACGGGATTCTCGCCGCAGCCGCCGGCCGGCCCCGCGAAACCCGTGATCGCCACCCCAAAATCCGCCGCCAGCTGCTCGGCCACGCCGGTCGCCATCGCCACGGCGCACTCGGCGCTGACCGCGCCGTGCTGCGACAACAGGCACTCGGGACAATCGAGCAGCAGCATCTTGGCTTCATTGCTGTAGGAAACGATGCCGCCCTGGAAAAACTTCGAGGCGCCGCAGATGTCGGTGAAACTGTTGGCGAGCAGCCCGCCGGTGCATGACTCCGCCACCGCGAGCGTGCGGCCTCCTTCGCGCAGTTGGTCCGCCACCACCTTCGCCAGCGAGTCGTGCCCGTAGCAGACAAAATCATCGCCCAGCAGCGTGGCGCATTCCTCCGCGATGCTGCGCAGTTTTTCCCGGCCGTAGGCGCCGTCCGGCGAGCTGACGCGGCAGTCCACCTGCCCCTGGTGCGCGCAATACGCGATGCCCAGCGCGGGATAGCGGTCGAAGATCAATTGGAAGCGGGTCTCGAGCATCGACTCGCCGACGCCGGCCGTGCGGATCTGGATATAGGCTTCGCTCTCGCTCAGCAGTCCGAGCTGCTCCAGCCGCGGCAACACCTGCTCGGTGAACATCGGCTGCAATTCGTTCGGCGGGCCGGGCAGCATGATGAGCACTTTGCCGTCCTGCTCGACCCAGAGGCCGGGGGCGGTGCCATTCGCGTTCGGCAGCACCTCGCCGCGCTCGAACCGGTAGGCCTGCTTCAGGTTGTTCGGCGTCATCTTGCGGTTGATCCTGGCGAAACGGTCGGCGATGGCCTGCTCGACGGCCGGATCCAGGACCAACTGCTGGCCGAGCGCCTCCGCCAGCACCTCGCGCGTGCGGTCGTCGCAGGTGGGCCCGAGTCCGCCGGTGGTGATGACCACGTCGGCCTTGGCCCAGCTTTCCCGGAATTGCGCGGCGATGGCGTCCGCCTCGTCCGTGATGGTCACGTTGCGCTGGAGCAGCACCCCGCGCCGGCCGAGCTGGGCGCCGATGAAGGTCAGGTGGCCGTTGGCGGTCAGCCCGAGCAGCAGCTCATCGCCCAGCGTGAGCAATTCAAAACGGGGCGCGGCGCGGCTGGCGCGCGATTTTAACGATTCCGGGGTGGCCATACAGTGGGTGAGCCCGCAACCTACTGCGTTTTCCCCAAAATGCCAGCCACGGCATCAGACTTTTGGTCGCCACAAAAATGCACAAAAAACCACGAAAAGAAATCCTATGCAGTTCGAGAACATGAATCAGCTGTGCGACCTCGTCCGCGAAACCAGCTTCGCCATCCACCGTTACCATCGGCAGGGACACTTGGAGAAAATCCATGAAAACGCCCTGGCGCATCGTCTGCGCAAACAGGGAGTGAAGGGCGAACAGCAAATCCCGCTTGGCGTGCTGGATGAGGATGGCACACCGTTGGGTGAATACTTCGCCGACCTGTTCATCGCGGACCGGTTAATTGTTGAGCTTAAGGCCGTGCGCGCAGTGGTGGACGAACAGGTGGCCCAACTTCTGGGTTACTTGCGGTCCAGTCGGATCGAAACCGGCCTGTTGATCAATTTCGGCTCTCCCATTCTTCATGTTAAAAAATACCTGATGACAGGCTCCTCCACCTGATTTTTGTGTCTTTTCGCGCCTTTTTGTGGCCACTCACTCTTCAGCTCTTAAGGAAAAGGTCCGCGCCCTGCCCGACGGGCCGGGCGTTTATCTGATGAAGGACCGGCTGGGCCGCATCATCTACGTCGGCAAGGCCAAGAGCCTCCGGAAGCGCGTGACCTCCTACTTCCAGGCCGGCCGCACCCGGCAGCTGCTTCATCAGCCCAAGATCCGCACGCTGATCGAGATGATCGCCGACCTCGAGATCCTCGAGGTCAAGTCCGAGCCCGAGGCCCTGCTGCTTGAGGGCAAGCTGATCAAGCAGTGGCGGCCGAAATACAACACCGACTTCACCGACGACAAGCGCTTCCTGCTCGTCCGCCTCAACCTCGACGCTCCGCTCCCTCGTTTCGCGCTCACGCGCTTCAAGAAGGACACCCGCTCGCGCTACTTCGGGCCCTTCGCCCATTCCGGCCTGCTGCGCAAGACGCTCGCCACGATGCGCAAGAAATACGGCATCCTGCTGGCCGACACCGCGCCGAAAAAAATCTCCGCCGACACCTGGCAGCTCTACGACGACGTTCGCGCCGAGATCTCCGGCTGGCCCAACGTGGTGACGGCGGACGAATACCGGGCGCGCGTCGTGTCGGCCTGCGCCTTTCTCGACGGCAAGAGCCGCGAATGGCTCGCCACGCTGCGCGAGGAGATGTCGGCCCGCGCGGCGAAACAGGAGTTCGAAAAGGCCGCCGAGCTGCGCGACGTCGTGCTCGCCCTCGAGCAGACGCTCGCCCGCACGCGGAAGTTCACCCGCGACTTCACCCAGGTGCGGCCGGACGAGGAGGCGTTGAAGCAACTGCACGGGGCGCTGGGCCTCAACGGCCCGCCGGTGCACATGGAGTGCTTCGACATCTCGCATATTTCCGGCACGTTCGTCGTCGCCTCGATGGTGCATTTCACCGACGGCCGGCCCGACAAGGACCAGTATCGCCGTTTCGCGATCAAGAGCTTCATCGGCAACGACGACTTCAAAGCCATGGAGGAGGTTGTGTCGCGCCGCTACCGCCGGCTCATCGCGGAGCAAAAGCAATTTCCCGACCTCGTCGTCATTGACGGCGGCCGCGGGCAGCTCGCCGCCGCGCTCAAGGCCTTCGTCGGCCTCGACTGCATGCCGCCGGCGATGATCGGCCTCGCGAAGAAGCAGGAGACGATCATTTTTCCCGACGAGCGGAAGCCACTCAACCTGCCGCTCGGGAATCCCGGGCTGAACCTGCTGCAGCGGCTGCGCGACGAGGCGCACCGCTTCGCCAACACCTACAACGCCGACCTGCGCTCGCGGAAAATCAAGGAGAGCATCCTCGACGACTTCCCCGGCCTCGGCCCCGTCCGCCGCGCCGCGCTCTTCGCCCACTTCGGTTCCCTCGAAAAACTCCGCGCCGCCAGCGCAGAACAGATCGCCGCCGTCCCCGGCTTTGGCCCGAAGCTGGCGGCGGAGCTGCACGCATTCCTCCAGGGCTCTTGATAATGCGCTGCTATCTGTGCGGCTCGACGAGTAATCTTACGAGGGACCATGTTCCTCCACGCGGTTTCTTTCCTGAACCTCGCCCTACGAATCTAGTCACGATTTCATGCTGCGCCAAATGCAACAATGCCTTCTCGAAGGATGACGAAGCTATGCGTCTTTGGTTAAGCGCCCACATTTCTAGATCGGGTGCAGGCACATGGGTATGGGAAAACAAAGTCATCCCCAATACCACTAAGCGAAGCCCTTCGCTGGTGGATCAATTGCTTGCCTCAACGAAGGATGTTCAGGTGCTAACGCCAACCGGCCATTCGGAAGCGGTGTCTTTCAAAGTAGATTCAGACCGAGTGGACCGTTTCATGGTCCGTGTCGTAAAAGGACTCCTTGCCTACTACCATTCGAGCTATGATTACGGCGATGCGAGGTTCGACGTTCGCCTGATCGAGCCGAGCCCCGCCAACCTCAAATTTCTTGAGGAACTACGTGATCGTATGCCCTATGATTTTCGCGGCGACGGTGTCTTCCAATATCGAGGCGGTTTAACCGATTCCAAGGCGTCAGGGATGTGGCTTCT
>JAYVZM010000374.1:0-8698 GCA_043783345.1 Verrucomicrobiota bacterium | reverse complement strand
CATCATTGCTGTTGACCTCGAGCCGAAGCGTCTCGCTCTGGCCCGCGAACTCGGCGCGACCGACACCCTTCAGTCCGACAACTGCGATGTGCCGGCCGAGGTCGCCCGGCTCACGGGCGGGCCGGGCGCGGATCTCGCCTTCGAGGTCGTGGGCGTTTCCGCAACGCTCCAAGTGGCCCTCGCGTCCTTGCGCCGCGGTGGCTCGGCCGTGCTCGTGGGCCACTTGACGCCGAAGACGGACTTTCCCCTATACCGGCCTCCATGCGCAGGGCTGGACGCGGGAGCAGGCCCTGCAATACGCCGCGGAGCAGAACGGTGGCGCGCCAGACAAACAGATTGCCGAGGTCGAGCGCTCCATGGCGTGGCCCGGTCAGGCCTCGGCTACACAATGGGCCAGTTGAAAATCCGTGAATTGCGTTCCTTGGTCGAGCGGCAGCTGGGGGCGAAATTCGACATCCGGGCCTTCCATGACCAGGTCCTGATGGAGGGCGCCCTGCCACTCGCCGTGTTCGAGGCGCACCTGCGCGACTGGCTGGCCGGCCCGGCCGCCAAATAAGACGCACGATGCCGGCGGGCCGTCGTGATTGGGATTGATTCGCGCCCGGCCCCTGCCTCATAACTTCGCATGGCACAGACAATCGCCGTTCTCGATTTCGGTTCCCAACTGACCCAGGTCATCGCCCGCCGCATCCGCGAGTGTCAGGTTTACTCGAAGATCTACCATTTCGCCACGCCGGCCGCGAAGCTCCGCGAGGAAGGCGTCGTGGGCATCATCCTCTCCGGCGGCCCGCAGAGCGTCTACGCGAAGACCGCCCCGCATCCCGATCCGGAGATTTTCAAACTTGGCGTGCCCGTCCTCGGCATCTGTTACGGCGTGCAGCTCATGGGGCATTTCCTCGGCGGCATCGTGGCCCACAGCAAGGCCCGCGAATACGGGCAGGGCCGCCTCACGATCAAGAACCCCGGCAAACTCTTCGCCGGCCTGCCGAAAAAACTCCGCATCTGGAACTCCCACGGGGACAAGCTCACCAAGCTCCCGCCTGGCTTCAGGGCCACCGCGGTCTCCGACAACTCGCCGTTCGCCGGCATCGAGGATCCCAAACGCGGCTTCTACGGCATCCAGTTTCACCCCGAGGTCTTCCACACCGAGCGCGGCGTGGACATGATCCGCAACTTTCTCGTCGGCGTCTGCCGGGCGCGGCAGGACTGGACGACGAAGGATTTCATCGCCCACGCCGTGGCCGACATCCGGGCCAAGGTTGGGAAGTCCCGCGTGATCCTGGGTCTCTCGGGCGGGGTAGATTCGTCGGTCGCCGCCGCGCTGCTGCACAAGGCCATTGGCAAGCAGCTCACCTGCGTGTTTGTCGATAACGGCCTGCTCCGGAAGGACGAACGCGCCTACGTCGAGGCGCTTTATAAGCGTAATTTCCACATCGACCTGCGTGTCGTGGACGCGTCCGCGCTTTTCCTTAAGCGGCTCAAGGGCGTCACCGAGCCCGAGCTGAAGCGCAAGATCATCGGCAGCACCTTCGTCGAGGTGTTCGAGAAGTCCCTCAAGTCCATCGGCCACGCCGATTTTCTGGGACAGGGGACGCTCTATCCCGATGTGATCGAGAGCGTGTCCATCGCCGGCAACCCGGCCTCGCTCATCAAGACCCACCACAACGTCGGCGGCCTGCCCGCCCGCATGAAGCTCAAGCTCATCGAGCCCCTCCGCGAACTCTTCAAGGACGAGGTCCGCCTGGTGGGGGCGGCGCTCGGCCTGCCCAAGGAGGTCGTCTGGCGCCAGCCGTTCCCCGGTCCCGGCCTGGGGGTGCGGGTCATGGGCGAAATCACCGCCGACAAGCTCGAAATCCTCCGCAACGCCGATGCCGTGCTCCAGGAAGAGATGATGACCTCGGGCTATTACTGGCGGGTCTGGCAGTCGTTCGCGGTGTTCCTCCCGGTCAAGACCGTGGGCGTGTTCGGCGACGAGCGCACCTACGACTACGTCATCGCTCTCCGCATCGTGGAGAGCATCGACGCCATGACGGCCGACTGGGCGAAGCTGCCCCACGATCTGCTCCAGAAAATCTCCAGCCGCATCACCAACGAGGTGCGGGGCGTCAGCCGGGTGGTGCTGGACATCAGTTCCAAGCCGCCCGCCACCATCGAATGGGAGTAGTTTCCCGTTGCGAATGACGGCACTGGCCTCAATTTTGGGTGTCCATCTACCCCACATGAAATTCCGTTTTTGCGTCCTGCTTGCCTCATTGGTCCTGGCCGCCGCCAGCCCGCTGCGGGCTGAGTCGGTGGAACAGGTCATCGCCCGGGCCCGCGCCTACCTCGGCACCGAAAGCGCGCTCAATGCCGTCTCCACCATCCGTTTTACCGGCACGCTGGAAACCACCACCAAGGGTCCGTCGCCCGAGGACAAAACCAGGCTGGTCGACCAGCCGATCAAGGTGCCCGCCGAGATCATTTTCCAGAAGCAGTTTCAACAGCGCATCACCATCACCAGCCCCACCGTCATTGAAACCACCGCCCTCGACGGCTACGATGCCTGGCAGAAGCGCACCAATCCGAAAAATCCCTCGCAATGGACGGTCACCCTGCTTGACGCCAGCCAGGTGAAACGGCTGCGCGCGAACACCTGGGAGAACCTCAGTTTCTTCGCCGGTCTCGACAAAAAGGGCGGCAGCGTGCAGTTGGGGGGCGAGGTCCTGGTGGATGGGGTGCCCTGCGTGAAGCTGTCCTTCCTCCACACCGCCGACATTGTGTTCCTGCGCTATTTTGACAAGGCCACCGGCCGGCTCATCAAGACCGAGACGGAGAACGGCACCGAGATCCGCGAGGAAGGCGAGATGGTTGTCAACGGGGTCCGCTTTCCCCGGAAAGTCATCAACAAATCCACCAATGGCACCCTGACGTCCATCACCTTTGACCAGGTGGTGCTGAATCAGCGCGTGCCGGCCGGCGAGTTTGCCGTGCCGGCCCTGACGACCAACTAGCTTGCCGTGGAGGCGGTTCCACCCGCCAATCAGGACGGGGTGCGTTAATTATTCTACCAGCGGCGAAGCGAGGACCTAATGAGTGTTCGCTCCGGCCACGGAGTCGCGGCTTTGCTTTGCAACAGGCCTGTTTTCTGCTCTTTTGTCCTCCCATACCCCACATGCCAAAGACCGCCCTCATCAAGATCGACGACAAGGAAGTTTCCTGCCCCATCATCGTGGGCACGGAGGGCGAAAGAGCCATCGATGCCCGCAACCTGCGCAAGGACACCGGCTGCATTTTCTACGACCAGGGCTACGGCAACACCGGCTCCTGCGAGAGTGCGATCACCTATCTCGATGGCGACAACGGCATCCTCCGCCACCGGGGCTATCCGATCGAGCAGCTGGCCGAGCAGTCCGAGTTCGTCGAGACGGCCTATCTCGTCATCTATGGCGATCTGCCGACGCCGGAGCAGCGCCGGAAGTTCGGCACGAAGCTCCGCGAGAACGCCGCCATCGACACCCAGATGATGCGGATCTTCGACGGGTTTCCCCGCGAGGCTCCACCCATGGGCATGCTGACCTCGATCGTGAGCTCGCTGGCCGCCTACTACCCGCGCCTGGCCACGAATAATTTCGAGAAGGATCTCGCCAACTTCGACCTCACGGCGGCGATGGCGATCTCGAAGATCCGGACGATCGTCGCCTGCATCTACCGCTACCGCCACGGCCTGCCCTTCATGCACCCGCGGGACCTGCCCTTTTGCGACAACTTCCTGCACATGATGTTCACGGAGCCCTACAAGGAATATGTCGTGATCCCCGAGGTCGCGCGGGCGCTCAACCTCGTCCTCCTGCTGCACGCCGATCACGAGCAGAATTGCAGCACCTCGACCGTCCGCATGGTCGGCTCCAGCGGCGCGAACCTCTTCACCTCCCTCGCCGCCGGCATCTGCGCCCTCTCCGGCCCGCTCCATGGCGGCGCCAACACCGCCGTCATGCAGATGCTCCAGTCGATTCACGACGAGGGCGACGACGGCACGCGCTTCATCGCCGCCGCCAAGTCCGGCGCCAAGGCCAACCGCCTGATGGGCTTTGGCCACGCGGTCTACCGCAACTACGATCCCCGCGCCAAGATCATCGGCCAGGCCTGCGAGGTCGTGCTCAACAAGCTCGGCAAGGTCGACCCGCTCCTCGACATCGCCAAGAAACTCGAGCACTACGCGCTGCACGATGAATATTTCCTGTCGCGCAAGCTCTACCCGAACGTCGATTTCTACTCGGGCATCATCATGCGCGCTCTCGGCATCCCCACCGAATTGTTCACCACGATGTTCGCGATTGGCCGCTCGCCGGGCTGGATCGCCAACTGGCGCGAAGTCGCCTCGAACCCCAAGGGCCGCATCTACCGGCCGCGCCAGGTGTTCGTCGGCCCGGTCCAGCGTGACTACCTGCCGATGGGCAAGCGCGTCTAAACCGCGCCGTCTTCCGGCCCCGCCGCGTCCGGCTTGGACGCGGTGTTTTTTTTCTCCGGCGGCTGCTTCAGTATCTCGTCCAGCGTCAGTCCACTCAGCTCTCCGACGCCCTTGAGCAGCCGCCACAGCGCATAGAACATCATCGCCATGGTCGGGAGGGACAGCCCCGCCAGGCTGACCCAGTGCATCTTGGCGAGTTCCTTGTTGAAGGCCTCGGTGCCCGCCGGGCTCGTGATGATGGCGCGGGCGAAGCCATAATTCAGGATGGCGCTCACCAGCATTGCCAGCGCGATGAGCAGGCTCGACGAACGCATCAGCCTGACAAAGGCATCCTGTGCGCCGCGCGCGGTCAGGGCGGCGTCCACCCGCTCGACGTCGATCACCTGGGGGTTGTAGAGGATCTCATGCACCAGCGGCTCCTTGGCGCGCATGGACGCCAGCACGGCCAGGCCGATGAGCGCCGGGAGCGCGCCGTCCTTCACCGCGAACCAGAAACCATCGAGTTTCATCAGCCCAAAGCCACCCGTGATAAGCACGCTGACAAACCCGATCCCGGAGATGAAATTGAACCGCCGCCGTCTGATGAAATCGTGAATGCCATAGCCCAGGGGGAAGAGCAGGGCGACCAGCAGTCCCCACTTGGGGCCCAGCGCCCGGTCGCCACTGCCCCAGGTCATGATGGCGGTGGGCAAGGCGACGTTGCAGACGAGATTGATGAACAGGTTCTCGGCTTTTTGGCTTGGGCACTGAATTGGTCGGGTCGGTCATTTCGTTTTGCCAAGCAGAAGGGGGGTGCCCTTAATCGTCAACCTCGCCCCATGATTCTTCTCGGCGTCAACATCGACCATGCAGCCACCCTGCGCCAGGCCCGCTACCGCCCGGCCGGCGCCGCCATGGGCGGCAACATCGAACCCGACCCGGTGGCCCTGGCCGCCCTCTGTGAAAAAGCCGGGGCGGACGGCATCACCGTCCACCTCCGCGAAGATCGCCGCCATATCCATGAACTGGATGTCCGCCGGCTCGCCGCATCCCCGGGCACCCGGCTCAACCTCGAGATGGCCTGCACGCCGGCGATGATCGCCTTCGCCCTCCAGCTGAAGCCCCACTCGGTCTGCCTCGTGCCGGAAAACCGCGAGGAAATCACCACCGAGGGCGGGCTCGATATCGTGAAAAACCGCGACAAGGTCGCCCGCGTCACCGACGCCATGAACGCCGCCGGCATCAAGACCAGCCTCTTCATCGACCCCGAAGTCGACCAGATCGAGCTTTCCGCCCAACTGAAGGCTCAGTGGGTGGAACTCCACACTGGCGCCTACGCCGAGGCCTACCATGGACCCGGCCGCGCGGCCGAGTTTCAGCGCCTGGTCGCTGGTGCGAAACAGGCCCACGCCGCCGGCCTGATCGTCAACGCCGGTCACGGCATCAACTACGTTAACATCGCCGAAATCCGCACCATCCCGCACCTGCACGAGCTCAACATCGGCCACAGCATCATGAGCCGGGCCCTCTTCACCGGCATCGACGAAGCCGTGCGCACGATGAAGCAATTGATGAACCCGGGCCAGTAGCGAGCATCGAGTAGCGAGTAGTGAGCATGCCAAACGATCGAACCCCATGACTGCGCTGAATTTCTACTCGCTACTCGCTACTCGCTACCCGCTACTTTCCCCATGATCACCCTTCCCCCCGGCGGCGTCCTGATCGGACTCGGCTGCGACCTCATCGAGACCGAGCGCATCCGGAGCGTGTTGGAGCGGCACGGCGAGCGGTTTCTCAAGCGCATCTTCACCGACGAGGAACAGGCCTACTGCAACAGCCTCAAATACCCGCACAAGCACTACGCCGCGCGCTGGGCGGCGAAGGAGGCCGTCTCCAAATGCTTCACCACCGGCATCGGCGAGCACCTCGACTGGACGTCCATCTCCATCTACCACGGCTCGCGCAAGGAGCCGCTCGTCCGCCTCGACGCCAAGGCGTCCGCCCTGCTCAAGGAAGTCGGCGCCACCCATGTCTGGCTGACCCTGTCGCACATCGACACGCACGCGATGGCCGTCGCTGCGCTCGTGAAGCACGCTTGACCCATGAAAGCGCCAGTCCTGGAACCCACCTCCGCGGCGAAGTCCGGCTGGGTGATCATTCTGCTTACGGTCGGATGGATGGGGTTCATGCTGTGGCCGTGGCCGAAGGATAAGCCAGCCGCCAAGCCTGCGGCGATTCCCGTGCCGGCCACCTCTCTGACGCGATCCGGATTGGCGGAATACACCGACTGGGAGGGCCTGCCCGAAATCTTCGCCATCTGGGCCGACAAGGCCGAGTGGAAGGATGGGAAAACGCGTTTCGCCTACTGGCACCCGGTGATGAAGAACTATTCGTATTTTTTTGAAGCCACCCGGGTCGGCGCGGGCTATCGTTTCCAGGAGATGCCCGAACCTCGTGAGTATCCGGATGGTTTCTGGGACGAAAGCTTGGGCGAAGATTGCCCGATTCGCTTCTATCATTCGTTGCCCGCGCCTCTAAAAATCGTTTTGCCGCAACTTATTCATTCCGATCCGGCTGGTAGTGACCCCATCAAGGTCAAGCTGGATATTGATCCACCGACTCTCCGGCCGGAAATGAAGAATGCTTCGCCAAAGGCCGCACCGAAACCTTGAAAGAGTTTTCAACGACTACGCTCATGATCTTGGTTCCCTCCCATCCGATCCTCACCTGCGCCGAGGCCAAGGCTTGGGAGGCGCGCCTCTTGGCGGATGAGACGCTCGAATGGTCGGCGATACAGGAGGCCGGGGCCAAGGTGGCCTTTTCCATTCTCGATGATTTCAAGGAGATCGGCGGCCTGCCGCCGCGCGCCCGATTGCTGGTGCTGGCCGGCAAGGGACACAACGGCGGCGACGCCCTGCTGGCGGCCAAAGCCATTCTCGAAAAATTTCCGCAGGCTACGGCCGACGTGCTGCTCTGCTTTGGGGAAGCCGCGCTGCGGCCGCTGGCCCGGAGGGCGCTCGATGAACTGCGTGGCACGGGTCTCCCGACCCGTGTTCATGCGATCCACATGGGATCGGAGTTCCATGCCACGCCCTACGATCTCTGCCTCGACGGCGTCTTCGGCTTTCAATTCCGCCCGCCGATGGACGAAGCCACCGCCGAATTGCTCGCGCAGGTGAACGCCCATCCGGCGATCCGGCTGCGCGCGGCGGTCGACCTGCCGAGCGGCGTGGGTGAGACCAGCGCGCCCACGGTCTTTCGCGCCGACTTCACCTACGCGACGGGCATCGCGAAAAGCCCCGTGCTCCTGCCCGCGAACGCCGCGGCCGTGGGCCGGCTCCGCTATGTGGATCTGGGCTTGGTGAATCGAGGCTCCGCTCCCGATGCCACCGAACGGATGCTGACGGAGCAATTGCTCGCCCCGCTGGCCGAACTGCGTCCGTCCCAATCGGACAAGCGCACCTACGGCCACCTGTTCGTGCTGGGCGGCTCGCTCAGTTATCCCGGCGCGGTGGTGCTCGCCGTGCGGGCGGCGTTGCGGAGCGGTGTGGGGCTGGTCACCGCCTTTGTCCCGGAAAAACTCGTGCCGGAATACGCCGCGCGCCATCCCGAGGCGATGTGGGTGGGGTGTCCGGTCAACCACGCGGGCGGACTCGACCAGAGGACAGCAGCGCTCGTGCGGGCACGATCGGCGCGGGCCGCCGCCCTGTTGACCGGCCCGGGGCTCGGGGCGGACGCGGAAACGATTGCGCTGGTGGCGCAGATCGTGGGCGAAGCGGAAGTGCCCCTCGTGCTCGATGCCGACGCGCTGCGCCCGGAGGTGGTCGCGGCGGTGGGAAGCAAGCCGTTCATCGGCACTCCGCACGCCGGGGAGTATCAACGCATCGCTCCGGCCCTGTCCGACACGCCGCAAGGGGTGTTGGTTTTGAAAGGTCCGCTGACGCGCGTGACGGACGGGCGGATGATCTATTACAGCCCCTTCGGCGGGCCGGTGCTCGCGCGCGGCGGCAGCGGCGACATCCTCGCCGGGCTCATCGGCGGCTTGCTGGCGCAGAAACCGGACGACCTAGCGCTGGCGGCATGCCGGGGCGTGGTGTGGCACGGGCGGGCGGCGGATTTCCTGGCTCGCGCTCACGGCCAGGTCACCGTAGAAACCTCGCAACTTTTGGAGCAGCTCGGGCCGGCGCTCAAACCCACGCCATGGCAGACTCACTGACGGAGCGGCCTTCGTTTGTTGGCTTTTTTCAGACTCTCGCTCCGCTCCGCAAAACC
>JAYVZM010000373.1:0-3417 GCA_043783345.1 Verrucomicrobiota bacterium | reverse complement strand
CGGCTTTGGCAAGGAATACGCCGTCGATATCGTCGCCCAGACGGCGCAGAGCTATGGCATCACCAACGTGCTGGTGGATTTCGGGCACGACCTCCGCGCGATCGGGGCGCCCCCCGGCCGGCCGGCCTGGCACATCGGGCTCGAGGATCCAAGTCATCCCGGCCTGACCGCCGGCAGCATTGCCATCAATAACAAGGGCGTCGCCTCGTCCGGAGACTATGTCCGCTGTTTCAAGATCGATGGCCGGCGCTATGGGCACATCATCGATCCGCGCACCGGGTGGCCGGTCGCCAACGGTTGCACCCAGGCTACGGTCATCGCCGGCAGCTGTCTGCAGGCCGGCGTCCTGAGCACCACGGCCTTTGTGCTGGGACTCACGGAAGGCATCGAGTTCATCCGCAGCTTTCCCGGCGCCGAAGGCATCATCGTCGGCGAATCCCGTCGCGCCCAAACCCCTGGCTTTTTCAACCATGTGGTCTCATCTTAAAATTTTCGCGGGCGCCTGGCTCGTTCTCGCCGGCGGCGCCATCGGCTGCGCCGGAGTGAAGGTCGGTGAGGAATTTCCGCCCTTGGACGCCATCACGTGGGAAGGCGGCACTCCGCCGGCCCTGGCCGGACAGGTCACGCTTGTCGATTTCTGGGCCTCCTGGTGCGCCCCCTGCAAGGCGTCGTTCCCGGCTTATGCGCAGCTCCACGCCGACTACCGGGCGCGCGGACTCGTCATCGTGGCCGTCAGCGTGGACGAAAATCAGGCGAAATTTGCCGCTTTCATCCAACAACAGGCGCCGCCGTTCACCGTTCTGCGCGACAAAACCCACCGGCTGGTGAACCTGGTCAAGGTTCCCGCCATGCCGACCTGCTATGTGCTCGGCCGGGACGGTCGCGTGCGCTTTGTGCACCAAGGTTTTCACGGCGCCGAGACCGAGCAGCATATCCGCCGGGAGATCGATGCCCTGCTCGCCGAACCACCCCCTTCCACATGAAAAAGACTCCGTTCCTCTCCGCCCTGTTGCTCATCGCGCTCGGCCTCGCCGTCCTCGGCGGCTGCACCAGCGCCAAACTTGCGCGCGTCCAGCCGTGGGAACGCGCCAGCCTCGCCGACTACACCATGCGTCCCGATCGCGATCCCCTGGCGACCACGATGGCGGAACATGCGTTTTTCTCCCGGGAATCCGCTTCCGGCGGCCGCGGCATCGGGGGCAGCGGCTGCGGATGCAATTGACCGGCCGTCGGCGAGGGCGGCCCGCCCCGCCCTTTCCCACGACCTCCTCGCCGGACTGAGCGGTTTCGGCCATGGACACCCACCCGGTCACCGGTTACTCAACCCTCCGTCATGCGCATCCTGGTCATAGAAGACGAAGCCCAGCTCGCCCGGCATATCAACCGGGCGCTGGTGCGCTCCGGTCACATTGCCACCGCGAAACATGACGGGGTGGAGGGCCTGGCGGCCGCGCTGGAAAATCCGCCCGACCTCGTCGTGCTCGATCTCAATCTGCCCCGCCTCGATGGCTTCTCCGTGCTCGCGCGCTTGCGCCAGGCCAACTGCCCGGCCCGCGTGCTGATCCTCACCGCCCGCGGGGAGGTCGAGCACCGCGTGAAGGGCTTGAAAGCCGGGGCCGATGACTACCTGGCCAAACCTTTCTCCCTCGACGAGCTGGTGGCGCGCGTCGAGGCGCTGGGCCGCCGGGGTGCGACCCCCAACGCCGCCGACCTGCTGGCGGTCGGCGACCTGCACATGGACGTGCAGCACCGCCGCGTCACCCGGGCGGGCAAGCTCATCGCGCTCTCCCCGCGCGAATTCGACGTGCTGCAGGTGCTGCTGCAGGAGCCCGGCCGGGTCTTTTCCCGCACGGAACTGTGCGAACGGATCTGGCAGCGCGACCACGAATACGACACGCGCACCGTCGAGATTTTCATCACCCGGCTGCGGAAGAAAGTGGACGCCGGTTTTGCCGCGCCCCTGATCCATACCCTCCGCCTGGTGGGCTACACGGTGCGCGCACCCGCCTGAACCGGCGCCGGCCCCATCTTGCTTGAACCGTCCCTCGCTTTTTTCTAGGGATTGGCGTGCTGTTTCACGCGCCATGAATCTCCGCCCCGCCGCCTTCCTCCTCCTGGCCGTGACCCTGCCGGCTCCCCTGGCCCTCGCGCAGGCGGCCATCGAGGGTCGGGTGGCCCTGCCCAAGGGGCACTCCGCCCCTGTGATGAACAAGCGCTACGAGATCGTCACCCAAGGCGGCATTCTCTCCACCAATCCGCCGCTCGCCGTCGTCTACCTCGAGGGCGATTTTCCGCCGCCACCCGCGGGGCCCCCGCAGCAGATGAGCCAGAAGGACATGGCCTTCGTCCCGACGCTGCTCCCGGTGCGGGCCGGCACGCGCGTGGAATTCCCCAACAACGACGACAGCTATCACAATATTTTTTCCTACTCGCCCACCAAGCGTTTCGATCTCGGGCGCTACCGCCCCGACGAGCGGCCGATTCCCTCGGTCCTTTTTGACGTGCCGGGACTCGTGGTGCTGCGGTGCGACATCCACGAGCATATGCGCGGGCTCATCCTGGTGCTCGCCACGCCCCACTTTATCCTGACCGATCCCGACGGCCGCTACCGCTTGGACGGATTGCCGGCGGGACACTACACGCTCAAGGTCTGGTTGGACAGTCGGACCACGCTGGAGCGCCGCGTGGACCTGAAGGAGGGCGCTGTGCTCCATGTGGATTTCCCGTGATCGCCCCACCCCAGCCGGCGCGACCCGGATTCGGGAGTTTCCGCACCAGACTGCTGGTCGCGATGATGCTGGTCGTCACCGCCGTCACCGCCGTGGCCTTCTTCTTCGCGCAGCGGAATCTGGCGGCCAATGTGCAACGCGACTTTGAGCGGGAATTTCAGGGCGAACTGGCGTCGTTCCATTCCATCCAGGATATCCGGCACGCCGCCCTCGCCGAACGCTGCCGCGCTCTCGCGCGCCGGCCGCGGATTCACGCCGCCCTGGAGGACAACGCCCTCGACCTCCTCTACCCCAGCGCCCGGGACGAACTGGTCGACCTGATGGACCGGGGGAAGCAGGAATCCTGGGAACCGGCGGCGAATGCGTTTCACGCCCGGTTCTACCGTTTTCTCGACGGCCGGGGCGCGGTCATCTCCCCGCCGGATTCCCGCGATGTGGGCCGGCTGCCCGCTCCGGAGGAAGCCCAGCTCGCCCTGCACGCCGTGCCCGACAAGGCCCAGACCGGTTACCTGCGGCGCAATGCCGGCGCCCCGGACGAAACCATCGACGAGGTCATCGCCATGCCCATCGTCTCGACGGAAACCAGCCAGCCCATCGCCGCCCTCGTGCTGGGCTTCAAGCCCATCGCCTTTCCCGGCGCGAACGGAGTCAGGGGTATGATCAGCGGCATCTGGTCCCAGGGCTGGCT
>JAYVZM010000372.1:0-20153 GCA_043783345.1 Verrucomicrobiota bacterium | reverse complement strand
CTCGCTGGCCCACGGACCACCACTCGACCGCCAGCATCGCCCCGGCTTGATTAAAACCGCCGGTCGTGTCCTAGTGGCGCGCGCATGAAACCCCTTGTCGCCCTCTCCACCTGCTGGTGCTCGCACCGGCACCAGGACGGCTATGCCCTGCTCAGGGAGATCGCTGGCCTGGGTTTCGAATGGGTGGAATTGAGCCATGGCATCAAGATCACCCTCGTGCCGGGCATCCTGCGCGCGGTGGAGGAGGGCGTCATCAAGGTCGCTTCCTGCCATAACTTCTGTCCGCTGCCCACCGGGGTCGTGCACGCCGCGCCGAACCTCTACCTGCCGTCCTCCGCCGATGCCCGCGAGCGGGACCAGTGGATGCGGCACAGCAAGCGCACCCTCGATTTCGCGCACCAGGTGAAGGCGAAGAAGGTCGTGCTGCACCTCGGTTCGGTGGAGTTCTTCTGGTTCAATCCCGCCCGCAAGGTGAACGCCTACCTCGACGACCACGCCGGCGCCGACCTGGCCGCCGACACGAGCTACCAGAAAATCCTGGCGAAAGCCCTCGCCAAGATGAAGGAGCGGATGCCGGTCTACTGGGAAAACACCAGGCAGAGCCTCGTTGACCTGCTGCCCTACGCCGAGCAGAAGGGCATCGGGCTCGGGTTCGAAAACCGCGAGCGATTCGAGGAACTGCCCCTCGACGCCGACCATCCCGCGCTGATCGCCGCGATGGCCAAGCCAGGGGCCTGCGGCTACTGGCACGACACCGGCCACGCCCAGATCAAGCAGAACATGGCTTTGCTCAATCACCGCGAGCACCTGGAGAAAAACGCGCCCCACGCCATCGGCTTCCACCTGCACGACGTCAGCGCCGAGGGCGACGATCACCAGCCCATCGGCTCGGGCAAGATCGATTTCGAGATGGTCAGCAGCTTCTGGCGGCCGGAGCACACGCTCGTCATCGAGCTCAGCCCGCGGCTTACCGCCGAGGAAGTGCTGGCGTCCAAAAAGCGCGTCGAGGAGCTGGTGGCCAGCCGGTTTGACTGAGCCCGACCATGATGAATCGACTGCTCGCCTGCCTCTTCTGTGTCGCTCTCGTCGTCACGGCCAGCGCTCGCGACTTCTCAAGGGCATTCCCATTACTGCACAAGAGCCGATACTTTGACTTTCGCTATCAGCGGCAAAGTTGGAATGTCGCGGCATTTGCGCGTTTCGCGGATAGCTTTGTGGATCTGGTCAATCGCGACTTCATCAAGGTTGACTTTAACTACCCGATAGAAGTGCTGGTCCTTCCGGATCGAGTCGCCTTCCAGGGTTTTCTCCGCAACGAGCTTGGAGAGCGTGATCCACCGAATTTCGGAATATATGTTCCTCGTCTGAAACTTTTCGCCACCTACGAGGGTTCGGGGCTCGGGACATTTGCGCACGAGATCATGCACCCGCTCGTTGAGCACAACCTGCCGGCTCGACCGTGATTGGCGGTCGAGGCGATCCCGTCCTTCTTCGAAAAGTTTTTTGGCTTTTATGAAAACGACACGATGGTCGTCCAATGGGGCTATCAAAACCCGTGGCGGATCGATGCCCTTGGACGGCGTCTGACCAAAATCGACCTTGAATCTCTCGTCTCCGGTAATCCGTCCCGTGACGGATATGATGCCTCTGAACTGCGGCTGATCTCGGTGTTCATGTGGCAGCAAGGAAAGTTGCAGCGCTTCCTCCGGTTGGTTGCCGAACAGAAACATGAAGGGTTTTCGACCTATTTTGAGTCGGCATTGGGAATGCACCTGAAAGAGATCGTCCCGCTCTGGAGAAAATATCTCGAGGATATTCAGGCTCATCGTGCTGAGATACTGCAAATACCGGCGAGCGAGATTTTGGAAAACAAAGAGAGCTTTTCAAGGTTCGTGAGTGCGGCTGGGTTGCCGATTGCAGTCGTGGCTCCTCCAAGGCGATAAGCAGGAAGCCCCCGGCAGGCTAAAGCGCCGTATAGCTTTTCGCTGGGAAAGCTTCTTCCGCATCCCGTCGGCGGTGCGGGCTGAAGAGCGCCCCAGGCGTGGCGTCCAAGAGTGGGTTTGACGCGCATGGAACATGCGCTAACTTGACGGCATGTCCACAAAGGAGCTGGCGAAAGAGGCGATGGCGCTGCCCCTGGCAGAGCGGGTGGCTTTGGCTCAGACATTGTGGCAGAGTATTGGGGGCGGCAACGACAAGCCGGTGGTGGAAGAAGTGAATTGGGCGATCGAGGAAGCGGCCAAGCGCGATGCCGAGCTTTCGTCTGGAGCCGTGATCGGGCGCACGCATAAACAGGTGATGCGCGCGGCACGCAAGGCGATTGAATGAACCTCATCTACCATCCGGCAGCGGAGGCCGAGGTGGTGGCTGCAGCGGAATTCTACGAACAGCGGTGCCCGGCCTCGGCACCCAGTTCCTCGACGAATTTGATCGGAGTGTAGCGGTAGTCATGGAGGCACCCGCCCGATGGCGCATCATAAAGAACGACAAGCGGCGCTATCTCATGCCGCGGTTTCCTCACGGAATCTATTACCGGATCGTGGACGATGCGGTGCGGATACTGGTGATCAAGCATCACAGCCAGCATCCGGATTATGGGATGCAACGAGATTGAGGGATAGGAGTTCTGACTGTCAGTGGAACGCCTTGGCGGGATCAGCGATCCCGCCCTGCAGTTTGGCTGCCAGTATTTCCGCGATCCACCGCCGGTGCGGGCCGGAGAGGGCGACGCGGTCGAGTTTTTTCAACGCCACCCATTCGAGAGTGGCGTCCCGGCCGAGGCGCGTGCGCAACGCGGCCGACGGCGGCACGCGAAAAATCGACTCGGTGATCTGAAACCGGGTGATCGCGCGGCGTTTCACCACGAGCAGCGAGTCGGGGGCGGGCTTCACGCCGAGATCGGCTGCCTCGGGCAGTTCATGAAGTCCGGCGAGTCGCTTCGCCCGGGCATGGCCGCGGCGAAGCAGGAGCCGGCCGCGGTGTTCGCACCAGATCCGGGTGACGGAGCGCTGCTCGATCTGCCTGGGTTTCAGTCGGGGATATTTTCCGGGCGTGCCGCGGGCGCGCGCGGCGCAAAATTCCGCGACGGGGCAGACGAGGCACCGCGGGTTTTGTCGCAGGCAGACGGTCGCCCCCAGCTCCATCATCGCCTGGTTGTGGGTGCCGGGGTCCGCGCCGAAGATCAGCACCTCGGCCAGCGGGGTGAAATGTTTCGCGGCCTCCGAACCATCGCGGAAAAGCCGGCCCTCGCCGGTCAGTCGCGCGAGGATGCGGACGACGTTGCCGTCCACGACAGCGGCGGGTTCGTCGAACGAGATGCTCGTGATGGCCGCCGCGGTATAGGGTCCGATGCCGGGCAGTTCGCGCCAGTCCGCCGGTGTGCGCGGGGGCACGGGCATCCGCGCGAGGGTCTGGGCGAGTTGGTGGAGGTTGCGGGCACGCGAGTAGTAGCCGAGTCCTTCCCAAAGCTTCATGACTTTGGCCTCGGCGGCGGCGGCGAGCGTGGCGAAATCGGGCAGTTCCCGCAGCCAGCGGTCGAAGTAGGGCAGGACCGTCGCGACCTGCGTCTGCTGCAGCATGAACTCCGAGACGACCGTCTTGTAGAGTGACGGGGCGTCGCGCCATGGGAGCTTCCGCTGGTGGACGCGATACCAGGCGTGCAGGGCTTTCTGAAAGAGATGTCGCCGGGAGATGAGCTTTGCTGAATTGGCCACGGGAGTCAGTGTAGGGGCGCAGTCTTGCTGCGCCCTGGATTGTGTGACCCGGGGAGGGCGCAGCAAGTCTGCGCCCCTACAAATTCAGCTCTGGCGTGAAATTTTTGTGTGTTTTTGCGCCTTTTTGTGGCCATCTAGCGGCATGGCCAAAAAGCCGGATCCGGACTTCGAGGAACCGAAGAAAATCACCACCTACACCATCAAGCTCGACGACGCGCAGATGGAAAGGCTCCGCGCCGCCTGCGCGGCGAAGCACTGGGAGACCGCCGAGGTGCCGTATGCGCGCTTCGCCTTCAAGGGCCCGAAGGTCAACGTGACCGCCTACCCCAGCGGCAAGGTGGTCGTGGCGGGCAAGGATACCGAGGATTTCGTGCAGAACGTCATCGAGGCCGAGGTGACCGGCGCGCCGAAGCTGGGCTACGACGAGGTGCTGCACCCCGACTGGTTCGAACCGCACGCCGGGCTCGACGAAAGCGGCAAGGGCGACTTGTTCGGCCCGGTGGTGGCGGCGACCGTCGTAGCGGACGAGCCGGCCGTGCAGGCGTGGTTGAAGGCGGGAGTCCGCGACAGCAAGACGATCGTCGACACGCAGATCCTGAAGCTCGACGAGCTCATCCGCGACACGCCCGGGGTCGTCGTCGAGGTGCGGCACATGGCGATGGCGGAATACAACCGCGTGATGGCCCGGCCCTACGCCAGCCTGAACCGGCTGCTCGCCTCGCACCACGCCGACGCCTTGCAGGCGGCGTTGCAGAAAAAATGGGTGCCACGCGGACTGCTCGATCAGTTTTCCAAGGAGCCGCTCGTGCAGCGCGAAATGAAGAAGCGCGGCCTTGAGCGCTTCAACCTCCAGATGCGCACCAAGGCCGAGGAGGATCCCGTGGTCGCGGCCGCCTCCATCATCGCCCGGGCCGAGTTCGTCCGCGTCATACGCCAGCTGTCGCGGGAATTCGGCGATAGGCTGCAGAAAGGCGCCGGCGCGCTGGCCAAGGCGCAGGCATCCCTGTTGATCGAGAAATTCGGCGCCAAATCGCTCGGCCATTTCGCCAAGCTGCACTTCCGCACCTGCTACGAGGTTGTCTCGGCCGCCGGCAAGCTCGACGAGCTGCCGCTGCCCGTGCCGAAGGAAAAGACGGAATGGAAGCGCTGAATCCGGGACCGGCGGCCGTCAGGGGACGCTCTGCTCCTCGTTGACGAGTTCGCTGATATAGAGGGTGAACTCTTCGTCCTCCCCCTCGAGGTGCACCGTGAGGGCCTCGCGAAAATCCGCGCGGCGCACCCATTCACGCATGTAGTCCTCCCACGACCGCCACATCCGGCGGGTCTGTTTGCCCATCTTCGGCTCGTAGACGAGCAGGTAGGCACGCTCGAAGAGCGCGACCAGGATGCCGAAGATGGCGTGCCGGCGTTCCTTCTGGTCGTCGGTCAGTTCAGGCACGGCGCCGTCCCGCCGGAGCAGGCGCAGGTCGGAGTTGTCGAGCACGAGCTTCAGGAATTCCCGGTATTCGTCCGAGAGCCGCTGGTAGATTTCCTCCTCCTCGTTCTGGCGCTCCTTGCGCTGCTCCAGCATAAAGGCAAGTATGGCGACAGGCAGGCCCACGACGGTGACAACGTAGCTGAGCAGTTCCATGGTTTCCATCAGGGGCATGCGGACAGTGAATCGAAGTGACGCACAAAAACCAGCCCCGACCAGTGACAATTCTGCGCGCGCACACGCGCTTGCCTGACAGCGGGTTGACCATAGAAGCAAGCATGCCCAAACGCCGCCAGCTCCGCGGATTCGACCTGAAGCAGATCTACGGCTTCGGCAGCCTGATGGGTGTGGACGAGGCCGGGCGCGGCGCGCTCGCGGGTCCGGTGGTGGCCGCGGCCGTGCTGGTGACGCAGGGGTTTCTGGAGGGCCGCTGGGCCGTCGGCAAATCCGGCCGCGTGAACGACTCGAAGCAGCTCACCGCCGCCGAGCGCACCGAGTTGTGGACGGAGTTCGAGGAACTGGTCGGGCAGGGGCAGATCCACGCCAACCATGGCACCGCCAGCGTGGCGGAGATCGAGACGTTCAACATCCTCGGCGCGACCAAGCTCGCGATGCGCCGCGCGCTCGAGGGGATCTATCCGCCGACGGCGTTCGAGCAAAAGGCGGAGCCGGACCTCTTCGCGAGCGAAGCCGAGAAGGCGGCGTTCCAGCCGACGGTGTCGTGTTCGATCCTCATCGACGGCCTGCCCCTGCGGCACTTTCCGTATCCGCACCATGGCATCGTCAGCGGCGACGCCCGCTCGCTGTGCATCGCGATGGCGTCGATCATCGCGAAGGTGACGCGCGACCGCCTGATGGACGAGCTCGACAAGGCGCACCCCGGCTATGGCTTCGCCCAGCACAAGGGCTACGGCACGGAGGAGCACCGCGACGCCATCCTGCGCCTGGGGCGCAGCGCCGTGCACCGCGACAGTTTCCTGCGGAAACTCTTCGCCCGGCCGCGGGACCTGGAGGGACAGATGATACTGTTTGATTGAAGCGTCCCGGCGCTTATTGCTCTAGTCCCATGGCCGGCCACAAACACACGTCGCTCGACAAGCTGCTTGATCGCATCGACCGGCTGGACGCGGCCGGCCTGCAGACGCTCGTGCAGCGGCTGGCGCGGGAGCGGGCGCTGCTCGAAACGGTTTTCAACACGCTTCAGGAAGGCGTGCTGGTCATCACCGCCGACGGCGAGATCGACTACGCCAACGACGCCGCGGCGCGGATGATCGGGTTCAAGGGCCAGGCCGGCGTCGCGACGACGCTGTGGCGGCTGGTGCCGGGCCTGCGTGCCTCCCTCGAGAGCGAGGGCATGCTCGGCAAGGACGATGGGTTGCCCGTCGTCACGCGCGAGTTTGAGCTGACCTACCCGGCGCACCGCGTCGTGCGGCTTTACATGGTGCCGTTTCACGAGGGGGAGAACGGGGATTCGCGCTTTGCCATCATCCTCGCCGACATCACCACCGAGAAGAAATCCACCGAAGAGCTGATCGAGAACGAAAAGATCTCGTCCATCCTGCTGCTGGCCGCGGGCGTGGCGCATGAGCTGGGCAACCCGCTCAATTCGCTGACCATCCATCTCCAGCTCATCGAGCGGAAGCTGAAAAAGCTCCGGGATCAGCGGGAGACGGCTTCGCTCGCGGAGTCCATCCAGATCTGCCAGGACGAGGTCCTCCGGCTCGACGGCATCATCAAGAATTTTCTGGAGGCCATCCGCCCGCGCCCGCCCGACCTGGCCGAGGTGAACGTGGTCGAGATCATCGAGGACGTCCTGCGTTTCCAGGCGAAGGAACTCGAGGATCGCGGCGTCCAGGTGGAGGGCGAGCTGCCCGCCAGCACGCCGGTCATCATGGCCGACCGCAACCAGCTCAAGCAGGTGTTCTTCAACCTGGCGAAAAACGCGATGGAGGCGATGCAGCCGGGCGGAAAATTCAGCATCCGCGTCCGGGCGGACGACGACTCGGTGTTCATCCGCATTGCCGACACCGGCGCCGGCATCCGACAGGAGGATCTCGCGAAACTTTTTTCGCCCTACCACACCACCAAGACGGGGGGGCACGGGCTCGGGCTCATGATCGTGCAGCGCATCATGCGCGACCACGGCGGGCACATCGGCATCGAGAGCAAGGAGGGCATGGGCACGGTGGTGACGCTGCAGTTCCCCCAGAAGCACCGCCGGGTGCGGATGCTCAAGAGCCAGGGATATTCCGAGTAGGGGCGCAGTCTTGGCCCTCGAACGTGATGTCGTGCAATTTGGGCGCAGCAAGGCTGCGTCCCTGCGCCCCCGCCCGGCCGGGGCAACCGGTGCGTGGATTTGGCCAAGAACTGCCGAGCGGCCCCAGCGGGTTGCGGGCATGATACAAGTGTCGGGCCGTGCCCGCTGGTGGGGGTGCGGCGCGGCTGTCCTCCACGCATGCCTTCCACTACCGTCCAACCTAATTCCAAATACTCCTGGTCCCAAATCGGACGCGCGGCCCCGCCGAAGCGCCCGGCCAGCGAGCGTGTTCGCGATTTTCGAGAAATTTACAGCGAGTTCGACGAGGCGACGGCACGCGCCCAGGCGGCCCGGTGCATCGAGTGCCCGACGCCCCAGTGCATGACCGGCTGCCCGCTGGCCAACCGCATCCCGGAGTGGATGGCGCTCACCGCCCAGGGGCTGTTCCTGGAAGCCGCGGCGCTCTCCCGCTCGACGAGCAACCTGCCCGAGATCTGCTCGCGCGTCTGCCCGCAGGAAAAACTCTGCGAGGGCGCCTGCATCCTGAACGCCCGCACCGATCCCGTCGCCATCGGCGCGGTGGAGCGCTTCATCAACGAATACGCCTTCAACCACGGCGGCGTGGAGGTCGTGCAGGCCCCCGCCAACGGCCGGAAGGTCGCCGTCATCGGCTCCGGTCCGGGCGGTCTCGCCTGCGCCGACGAACTGGCGAAGCTCGGCTACGGCGTGACCATCTTCGAGGCGCAAACCATCCCCGGCGGCCTGTTGGTGAACGGCATCCCGGCGTTCAAGCTCGAGAAGCACATTGTCGAGCGCCGGATCGACCTGCTGGCGCGGCATGGCGTGGAATTCCGTCTCGGCGTGCGCGTCGGCTGGGATGTGTCGCTCGCCGGCCTGCGGGACAGGTTCGACGCGGTGTTCCTCGGTGTCGGCGCGCAGAAGCCGAAGCCGCTCGACATCCCGGGCGCGGGCTTGCGCGGTATCGCGGAGGCGCTGCCCTTCCTCACTCAGAAAAACGTCGATTCGCCGCTGGTCGCCGGCGAGCCGATCGACGTGCAGGGCCGGCGCGTGGCGGTGCTCGGCGGCGGCGACACGGCGATGGACTGCCTGCGCACGGCGGTGCGCAGCGGCGCGCGCGAGGCGGTGTGTCTTTACCGCCGGGATCTCGCCAACATGCCGGGCAGCCGCAAGGAATACGCCAACGCGCTCGAGGAGGGCGCGCGGTTCCAGTTTCTCACCAATCCGGTCGGGCTGATCGGCGACGCCTCGGGCCAGGTCACCGGAGTCCGTTGCGTGCGCATGGAACTCGGCTCGCCCGATGCCTCCGGCCGGCGCTCCCCGCGGCCGGTGGCGGGTTCGGAGTTCGATGTGCCCGCCGACCTCGTGCTGGTGGCCTACGGGTTCGATCCCATGCCATTTCCCGCGGAAAGTGATTTCGCGAAGGTCGCCACGGACAAATGGGGCGGATTCCGCATCGATGAAAACCAGATGACGAGTCTGCCGGGCGTGTTCGCCGGCGGCGATTCCGTGCGCGGGCCGAGCTTGGTCGTCCAGGCGGTGCGCGATGCCCGCAAGGCCGCGCTTGGCATCCACCGTCACCTGGCGGGACGGAAGTCATACCCGCCGTTTCCGGCCGCCGGCTGAGCCGCCGCGACGATTTCAGGCCGGCTCGCCGTCCGCGAGTTCTTGGGGCCTGATGCACTCGCCGTGCTGGTTCAGCAGTTTCTTATCTGCTCAGGTGGGAGGACTTCGAGCCAGCGGTAGCGTTCCCGGAGGGGCAGCGGGCGCACCGCATGGAGCGGACAGGCCGCGGGGTTATCCTGGCAGACGGGTCGCGGGGCGGCTAGTTGGCGAGGTGTTGGCGATAGAGCTCCTCGACTTTGGCGCGGGCCCACGGCGTGCGCCGGAGGAACGGCAGGCTGGATTTGATGCTGGGATCGAAATTGAAGCAGCGGATCTCGATCCGCCGGCCTAGCTCCGCCCAACCATAGTGCGCCACGAGCTGGGTGAGGATCATCTCCAGGGTGACACCGTGCAGCGGGTCGTTTGAGGGGCGGGCGCTCATCGGATTTCCTGGTCGTAGCCGGCGGCCAGTTTCCGGGGTGCGGCGAGCCGCCAGGAGCTTGCCAGGATTTCGTGGAACTGGGCGGCGGTGACGTGGGCGAGACGGACGTTGGTCCAGCCCGGTTTGGACCAAGGGTTGAGGGGGACGGCCGTGGGGCCGGACTTCACCAGGTCAGCCTGGTCCTCGGGCGTGAGTTTCACCACGGAGCGACCGTCGTCCACCGGCAGCATGGCGAAGGTTTTGCCGCGCACCCGGAAGTCCGGCTTGCCGTGAGGCGATAATTCCTCCGTCCCGGGAAGGGACCGGGCCAGTTTGCGGACGGTGGCGCCAGTGATCATCAGCAGCGGAGGATGTCAACTAATAGTATACTTAGGCTCGGGGAGAAGGTCAGCAATTCAGGTATTTCCAGTTGCGGGGCTTGCCGGCGGCGACCCACTCGAGGGTCGTGCGCAGGCGCCGTTCGCGGGTGGCGGCGCGCTTGGCCTCCGTGACCCACTCGATGTATTCGCGGCGGGCGCTGGGGCTGAAATCCGCCCACGCGGCCGCGGCCTGCTGGTTTTCGTTCAGCGCCGCGGCGAGGTCGGCGGGGGCGGGGAGAGCGGGCTTGGGCTTTGGCTTGTGCCGGGCGGGGGCGCCGGAGTCGTGGAGCTTTTGCGCGGTCTTGAGGTAGTGAGTGAGCACCTTGTCGGTGGGGAGGTCGGCGGGGCGGGTCAGCCGGCCCATCAGGCCCATGGCGTCGTAGGTTTTGCCGATTTCCTTCGCCATCAGCTTTTCCATGCCCCGGTGCCAGAAACCGAAGGTCGCGTGGGCCTTGAACGCGGCCATGCCGCAGAGAATTTTATCGTGATACGTGAAGGAGGGCATCCCCCATTTGATGGTCTCCCTGGCCTCCGGACAGGCGGCGTGGACGAGTTGGCGGAGGTGTTTGAGGATCGGCTGCGCGAACGGAGCCGCCTTGGCGATGTAGGCGTCGATGCGTGGGTCGCGGGACATGGGCTGAGCTTGAGCTGCCGGGCGCCGGCGGGCGAGGCGAAAGCCGGGATCCGCGGCTTTCGCCCGGCATCACCGTTCCAGCTCGAAGGCGAATACGGCCACTTCCTCGACGAAGGGCGGGATGGGCACGAGGGACAGTTTTCCAGCCACTACGGGATAGACGGTGATCGTCTGCTTCATGTTTTTGGTCAGCAGTCGCACCTGCGCCTTGTAGTGGAAATCCTGGGTGAACTTGTTTTCGAGCTTAAGATTGAGGAGGGGGCTCTTTTTCACGGGATCGACGGGATCGAGCGTCAGGACGATCTGGGCATGGTCGTCCTTTTCCTTGGAGGCGCTGACCAAGCTGAGCTTGATGCCTTTCTGCGTGAAACGGGCGTAGATGACCTCTCCCGGATGGATCAGGACGGTATTTGGTTTTTCGGAGGCCCCTCGGGCGATGGTGCTGATGGATGCAAGGAGGAGCAGCAGGAAAAGGCGCTTCATGAGGTGATGGAGCGGAGGCTAGGATGGGCTCTGCCGGCTGGGAATACAAAAAGGGGTTTTCTGAAATGCGGCGGTCGGGTCGCGGACCTTCGCGGCATGCATAGCGTTCTCGCCGGGTGCGCTACCCGGGCACCGTCCTCGACGTGAAGATGGCTGGAGACGCCGGCCAGTAACCAGCCCGCTCCTCTCCGGGTCCGCCTTACTGCACTTGTGGAGTGGCGAGCCGGGCGGATTGTGCCACCTCGTCTCATTTCCCGTTGACCGCGGCAGGGGGTATGGGCTTCATGGCGGCATGGTGCCCAGCGTTCTAATCGTCGATGACGAGAAGCACACCCGCGAGGGTCTGCAGCAGGCGTTGCAGGAGCACTACGACGTTTCGGTGGCGGGGAGCGCCGACGAGGCGTTCAATCTGATGGAGGCCCAGGAGTTCGAGGTGATCATCACCGACCTGCGGATGCCGGGCAAAAGCGGCCTGAAGGTCATCGACAAGGCCCTGGCCCTGCCGAACAAGCCGGCAGTGCTGATGATGACGGCCTACGGCAACGTCGAATCGGCGGTCGAGGCGATGAAGCGTGGCGCCGTCGACTTCCTGACCAAGCCGGTGCAGATCGAGCGGCTGGAAATCCTCATCCAGCGGGCGATGAAGACGAAGACCCTGGAGGTCGAGGTGAAGCAGTTGCACGAACGGCTGGACGAGAAGTTCAGCATGGAGGGCATCGTGGGTCACTCGGCCAAGCTGGCGGCGGTGATCGAACGGGTGAAACTGGTGGCGCCGTCCAAGGCGACCATCCTGATCGAGGGCGAGACGGGCACGGGCAAGGAGTTGATCGCGCAAGCCATCCACCAGGCCAGTCCGCGGGCGCGGGCGCCGTTCGTGACGGTGCACTGCGCGGCGCTGCCGCCGGCGCTGCTCGAGAGCGAGCTGTTCGGGCACGAGCGCGGGTCATTCACGGGCGCGACGGAGCGGCGCGAGGGCCGGTTCGAGATCGCGGACAGCGGCACGATCTTCCTCGATGAGATCGGCGAGATCGGCCCCGAGATCCAGGTGAAGCTGCTGCGCTTCATCGAGACGAAGAGCTTCGAGCGGATCGGCAGCACCAAGACCATGACGGTGGACGTGCGTCTGGTCGCCGCCACCAACCGGAATCTCGAGCAGATGGTGAAGGACGGGAAGTTCCGCGAGGACCTGTTTTTCCGGCTGAACGTCGTGCGCATCACCACGCCGCCCCTGCGCGAGCGGACGGACGACATCCCGATGCTGCTGGAGCATTTCATCAGCGTCTTTTCCAAAGAGAACGCCTACGAGCCGGTGACAATCGAGCCCGGCGCCATGAAGCACCTGCAGGTCTATCCATGGCCGGGCAACATCCGCGAGCTGCGCAATTTCGCCGAAAACGCGGTCGTGCTGCGCCGCGGCGGCAAGATCACCGAGTTCGATCTTGAGCCGAAGTTCCGCGGCGAGGTGGCGCCGCCGCCCTCGATGCTGACGGCGACGCCGGCCAACCCGTATTCGGTCGAGGACAATGAAAAGCGGCTGCTGCGCGAGGCGCTGATGAAGTCCCGCGGCAACCGGACCAAGGCGGCCAAGCTGCTCGGCATCAGCCGCCGGACGCTGCACCGCAAGATCGCCCAATGGCCCGAGCTCGACGTGCTCGACCGCGGATGAGGGGGCGATCGTCCAGTTCCTGGAGGCGGGGCGCCCTCACCCCGCATGACGGGGCGTGGTTTGATTCCCGCGGGACGGGGGCGTCCCGCCTCCAGCTGTCCGCATGAAATCCGGGCAGGAGATCATCCACTGGATGGAGCAGGGGCGTGGCGCGCGCTGGATGCTGCGGGCAGCGGTGGCAGCTGGGGCCATGCTGCTGAGTTTCTGGTATTCGCTGCGTCAATTTCACGGCGTCCCGAATGAATTCGTGATGCAGCAGGCGGTGCTCGGCCGGCAGCTGGCGCGCGGGGAGGGATTCACGACGCTGGTGAACTACCCCCAAACCTACGCGGTGTTGCAGAGGCGCGGGGTCCAGTTTGACGAGAAGCGCGCCTACCCCGAGTTGCACAACGCCCCGCTGTATGCGCTGACGCTGGCGGCGGCGTTCAAGTTGCTGCCGGCGTCGATCTGGGCGCACCGCTCGGTGCCGCCCGACGGCTGGGCGCCCGATTACGCGGTGTTGGCGGTCAACCTGGTTTTGTTCTGGGTGGCGGTGTGGCTGGTGTGGCGGCTGGCGCAGCGGCTGTTTGACGAACGCGCGGCCTGGCTGGCGTCGCTGGCGACGGCGGTGTCGGTCACGCTCTGGCAGCAGACGGTGGCGCTGACGGGGCTGCCGTTGTTCATGGTGCTTTTGCTGACGGTGTTCGACCGGCTCCTGCGGCTGGAGGAGGCGTGGACGGATTTTCCCGCGTTGACGCCCCGGGTGTTGCTGCGGGCGTCGGTGCTCGGAGGGCTGTGCGCGCTGCTTTTCCTGACCGAGTATTCCGGAGGATTGGTGGCGATCGTGATCGGCGGCTACCTGGCGTTGCGGCTGGGCGGTCTGGCGCGCTGGCCGGCGCTCGGGGTTTTTGCGGGCACGATGGCGCTGCTCGTCGCACCCTGGCTCGGGCGCAATGTCGCCGTGGCGGGCCATCCGCTGGGGCTGGCCTGGCAGAACCTGGCGTTGAAGGCCGGGGACACGACGGCGGAACCGGCGGCGCAGCGCAACCTGGCGACGGTGGAGCCGCCGGGGCTGGATTTGAACAAACTCGGCAACAAGGGTCTGACCGGCATGGAGCGAAACCTGAAGGAACGCATCTGGTCGGGCGGCGGGCTGATGCTGACGGCGTTTTTCGTCGCGGGCCTGGCCTATCAATTCCGGCACGGGCCCGTGAACCGGGTGCGCTGGGGCTTTGGCGCGGTGTTGCTGGTGCTGCTCGCGGCGCAGCCGTTTTTCAACTCGGGGGAGAGTCCGCGCCTGCCGGCGTATTATCTCGCGCCGTTGATCATCGTGTTCGGCGCGGGGTTTTTCTTCGTGCTGGTCGACAGCCAGGCGCAACTGACCGTGCACTGGCGCTGGGTCGTCGCGGGGCTGCTGCTGCTGCAGGGTCTGCCGCTGGTGCGGGACTGCCTGGAGCCGAGGAAAATCCATTTCTATTATCCGCCCTATTATCCCAACCTGTTCGTGGACCTCCGCGGGTTCATGCAAAGCCGGTTCCTGCCCGGCACCGGGGTGTCCACCGACGTGCCCGCGGGCACGGCGTGGTATGGACAGACCCGCGTCTGGGCCAAGCCGGAGCGGCTGCGGGATTTTTCGCAGATCATCGTGGAGCAGAACATCGGCGCGTTGCTGCTGACCCCCGTGACGCTCGACCGGCCGTTCTTCTCCGAGCTGGCGGCGCGGGCCGGGGAAAACATCAACCTGACCGACGCGGGAGGGTGGGGCGGAGTCTATGCCGGCTTGGTCACGCGCCGGATGCCGGCCAGCTTTCCCCTGAACCTGCCGCCGCAGAAATTCGCGGACAACATGGTGTTGCTGATCAATCCGCAAACCCAAGTGCAACGGGGAAATTGATTTGCAAGAGACCCGACTCTTGGACTAAGTCCGGCCCGACAAACGCCTTGGCCCCACCATGAAAAACCACGCCCGCTTTGCCCTGCTCCTGGCTGCCATGCCCACGCTGGCACTCGCAGTATATGCCCCCATCCCCGAACAGGAACAGGGCAAGCCGTTGACCTTCCGCCTGGGCGCTTCCGCCTACCATGACAGCAATATTTTCGGCGGTGCCAAGGGCGCGATCAGCAGCATGGTCTACAATTTCACCGGGGCGATCTCCTACAACGGCTCGATCGACGACCAGACCTTTGCCTCCGCCTCCTACGAACTGAGCAACGATCACGTGGTGGACCGCCCGGGCAAACAGGACCTCACCAGTCATAACCTGAGCGCACGGCTGGCCCATGCCTTCTCGTCGGCGACCAATCTCGACCTGAGCGCCCTGTATAACATTGCGAAGAATCCGCAGTCCCTCCTGGCCGGCATACCGCTGAACACCGACCAGTCGTTCAAGCGCCTCGAATTTGACGGCAAATACACCGCCGCCGCCGGTCAGAAGACCGGGGTCGTCGCAAAGTATCGCTACGTCGATACCCGCTACGACAACGCGAACCTCGCGACCGACTTGGACCATTCGGAGAACCTGCTCGGGCTCGAGTTCTCCTACGCGATGCTGCCGCAAACCAAACTGGTGGGCGAATACCGCTACCAGGTCATCAGCTATGCCAACAGTGGGTCACTCAAGGACAAGACCTCCAACTTCGTCATGGGCGGCGTGGACTACAATCCCGGCCAAAACCTGCAGGTTTCGGGCCGCGCGGGCTTTGAGGCCCGCCAGCGCGATGCGGGGAACAACTCCACGACCCCCTATGTTCAGATGAGTTCGCGCTATACCTACGCCGAGGGTTCCTTCCTCGCGGCCGGTTACACCTATACCATCGAGGAACCGTCGGATGTGAAGAACTACACCGACACGGATGTGAACCGTTTCTTCGTCAATATCCAGCACCGGCTGAGCGGCACCTTCACGGCGTCCGGTTCGCTGACCTACGAGCCCTCCACGCTGCAGGGTCGCAGCGGCGTCCATGCGGACATCGATGAAAAGACGACCCGTGCCGGCCTAGGCATCAGCTGGCTGCCCACCAAGAATTGGACGGTGGCCGGCACCTACGACCATGATGAGGTGAACTCCGACGACCCCGCCCGCGGCCAGAGCCGCGATCGTTTCGGTGTCTCCGCCCGGTTCACGTTCTAACCGGCCCCCGCAGCTTCATGGTTTCCCTCCCGGCTAGCAAGGACAGCGCCACGCTTGGCGACTTCGTGGGCCTGCTCCGGCTGCGCAAGTCCCTCGTTGTTCTCGTGCTGGCGATCGTCGTGCTCACCACGCTGGCCGTGACCGCGCTCCTCCCCAAGTGGTATCTCTCCACCGCCAAGATCGGCGTCCAGAAACCGGAGAGCGAGGTGAAGCTCTTCCAGGCGCAGAACAACGCCTATTACGACCCGTATTTCGTCCAGCAGCAGGTGGAGATCATCCGATCCGAGAAGGTTCTGTATCCGGTCATCAAGAATCTCGGCCTCAATGAAATTCTCGGCAAGCAGCTCAACGACGGCACCCCGCTGCCCGATGGCATTGTCTACAAATATCTCCTCGATAAGATGGTGTTTGTCGATCCCCGCCGCAGCACGTCCATCCTTGAGATCAATGTCTACGCCCGCGACGCCGCGCTGGCCGCCGCCATCGCCAACGAGATCGCCCGCGTCTACGCCGAGGATCGCATCGCGCTCGCCACCGCCGACCAGCGCGAGGGCCTTGTCCAGCTGCGCAAGGAGCTCGAAAAACAGGAGCAGACCGTCGTGACCCAGCGCGATCGCGTGGAGAAGGTCCGCAAGGAACTCGACATCGCCGGCGTCGACCTCACCCAGCGTTACACCGACATGGACGTGGAGACCCTGCGCCAGATGCAGAATTCCCTCATCGCGCTCCGCGTCGACACCATCGGCCGCAAGACCCGCTGGGAGCGCTTTCGCAGCATCCCGGTCGCCGACCGCCGCAACCTGGTGAACTCCGAGCTCATCCAGGACACCAACATCCAGAACCTCCTGCAGGCCTACCTCGTCTCCGACCAGAACGTCACCCGGCTCATGGCCCGGCTCGGCTCCGCGCACCCCGACCTCATCGCCGCCATCGAGAACAGCGCCAAGATCCAGCAGCAGCTCGACAACCAGCTCCGCGGCTACGAAAGCTCGCTGGAGATGGCCTACAAGGAGGCCGACGCCCGCGTCACCGAGCTCGAGCGCCAGCTCGCCAAGGCCAAGGTCGACCAGATCCTTTCCGCTCGCGAGCGCATGCGGCCGTTCGAGGAGGCAACCACCCGGCTCGACGACGAGCAGCGGCTGCTCACCACACTCAAGCTCACGCTCCGCCAGCGCGAAATCGATTTCCAGGTGCCGAAGAAGACCATCGAGATTCTCAACACCGCCGAGCGCGCCAGCTTCGCCAGCAAGCCCAACTGGGCGCTGAACATCCTCTTCGCCTTCGTCTTTGGCGGTATCCTCGGCATCGGCGCCGCGGTCCTGCTCGAGTATCTTGACACCAGTTTCCGCAATGTCGCCGACGTGGAGGGCAAACTCAACCTGCCCGTGCTGGGCGTTATCCCCTTCATGCGCGAGCCCGGCGAGCTGCACGATCCCAGTTCCCCCGAGGGCGAGCCCTATCGTGTGTTGCAGACCAACCTGAACCTCGCGCTCCGCGCCGGCCAGTCCTCCGCCCTCGTCATGCTTTCCTCCGGGCCCGGCGAGGGCAAATCCACCACGCTCCGCCAGCTCGCCTTGTGCATGGCCGCCGCCGGTGAAAAGGTCCTGCTGATCGATTCCGACGTCCGCCGGCCCACACAGCACAAGCTCGCCGATCTCCCTCGCGAGCCCGGCCTGACCGATATCGTGCTGAACAAGACCGGCTGGGCCGACGCGGTGAAGCGCGACAAGTCGGGCCTGCTCGACCTTCTCCCCAGCGGCGCGGCCGCCAACAACGTCACCCTCAGCCTGCTTTACGCCAACAAGCTCCGCGAACTGGTGGCCGAGTTCAAGACGCGTTACGACAAGGTGCTCTTCGATTCGCCGCCGATCATCGGTGTGAGCGATGCCTCGGTGCTCGCCAGCATCTCCGACGGCGTCGTGCTGCTCATCCAGCACCGGCGCAATCCCGAGAGCATGGTGCTGCGCGCCCGCCAGATCATCGACGGCCTGAAGGTGCCGGTCATCGGTGTCGTGCTCAACCAGGTGCCCAGCGGCACGGGCGAGGACTACGGCTACTACACCAGCAACTACTCTTACTATTCGCACGAAGGGTCGCCCCCTGGTCAGGGCGGCAAAAACGGCAAACGGGCCTCGGATCGCATCGAGATGCGTGAAAAGCGTGGCCCCGAAAAATCAGGCTAGGTGTTCGATCCGCCGGCTGGCGCTCATGGGGTGCGCGCTCTGGGGATTGTGCCCCGGCACGAAATCCGCCGTCGCGGCGGAAATCCGCGTGACCGGCTCGGATTTGCTCGGCGACGGTTTCGCCCGCGCCGTCGCGGCATACGCCCGCCGGAACGAGACGGTCGTCACGCTGGACCTGCCCGGCACGCGGCCGGCGCTGGCCAATCTGCAGGCCGGCCGGGCCGACCTCGGGCTGTTGTTGCTCCCGCCGGGCGAGCGTCCGCCCGGCGATCCGTTGGTGAGCCGGGTCATCGGCTATCAGGTGGCGGTCGTCGTGGTCCCGACCGCGTCGCCCCTCCGGCAGGTGACGACGGCGCAGCTGGCCGGGCTGTTTGCGCAGTCGACCGGCGACACGTTCTCCCGCTGGGGAGATCTGAACCTGGCTGGCGAATGGACGACACGGCCGATCGCACTGCGGGCGCTGGCCCCGGCGGCGGGGCTGGCCTTTCCGCTCTTCCAGCGGATCATCCTGACCGGTCGCGAAGCCAGGTCCGCGGTGGAATATTCGGCGACACCGGAGGCGTTCACGCGGCAGTTGCTGGCGGCCGACAATGCCATCGGGGTCACGGGCGCGGCGGCAACCGGCGTGGCGGGGTTGAGGGTTTTGGCTTTGGCCGCGAGCCCGACCGACCCGGCCTATGCGCCCACGCCCGGCAACGTGCATTACGGCGACTATCCGCTGCGGCTGCCGCTCTATGCCACCTTTCCGCGCCGGGCGGCTCCCGATCTGCAGTTGTTTTTGAAATTCCTCCTGTCCGACGAGGCCGCCGCCGCGCTGGCCGCGGCTCACTTCATCCCGCTGCCGCCGGGCGAGCGCAACCAGCTGATGCTCGAGCTGGAGGAGATGCGGTAGGTGGAGCCCGACCTCCGGGCGGGCTAAACCTGCACTGAGTGCAGGTTCCACCAATGAGGAACGAACCAGCTTGTCAGCCTGAAGCCCAGAGCTTTGACTGCCCGGCTCAACCAGACCCATGGCAACAATCACCAAGAGCTACGAACCCCACGACGTCGAAAAGAAGTGGTATGCCGCCTGGCTGGAAGCGGGCTGTTTTGCCGGCGAGGCCAACCCGGTCCGTGCGCCCTACTGCATCATGATCCCGCCGCCCAATGTCACGGGCGTGCTGACCATGGGCCATGTGCTGAACAACACGATCCAGGACATCCTGATCCGGCGGGCCCGGCTCGAGGGCTGCGAAGCGCTGTGGCTGCCCGGCACCGACCACGCCGGCATCGCCACGCAAACCGTGGTGGAGCGCGAGCTGCGCAAGGAGAAGAAGAACCGCCATCATCTCGGCCGGGAAAAATTCCTGGAAAAGGTCTGGTCGTGGCGCGAGGAAAAGGGCGGCATCATCCTCAAGCAGCTGCAGGCGCTCGGCGCCTCGGCCGATTGGAGCCGCACGCAGTTCACGATGGACCCGCACTACTCGAAGGCGGTGCTGACGGTGTTCACCGATCTTTTCGCCAAGGGCCACATCTATCGCGGCAAGCGCATGGTGAACTGGTGCCCGGTCAGCCTCACCGCCCTGTCGGACGAGGAAGTGATCATGAAACCGGTCAAGGGCCTCCTTTACCAGGTGCGCTACGAACTGGCGGACCAGCCGGGCCGGTTCATCGAGGTGAAGACCACCCGGCCCGAGACGATCCCGGGCGACGTCGCCATCGCCGTGCATCCCGACGATCCGCGCTACACGGCGCTCATCGGGAAAAAGGTCTGGCGCCCGCTCAACCGGCTCGCGATCCCGATCATTGCCGACGCGGCGGTGGACAGGGAATTCGGCTCCGGCGCCCTGAAGATCACGCCGGCGCACGACAAGGTGGATTTCGAGATCGGCCAGCGCCACAAGCTGCCGCCGGTCGACGTGCTCAATCCCGACGGCACGCTCAACGAGCTCGCCGGCCCCGGGCTGGCGGGCCTCGACCGTTTCGCCGGCCGCAAGAAAGCGGCGGAATTGCTCCAAGAGTCGGGCGCCTTGGTGAAGGAGGAGCCCTACGAGAACAACGTCGGCTACTCCGAGCGCGCTGACGTGCCCATCGAACCGCGCCTGACGTGGCAATGGTGGCTGCGCTACCCGAAGGTCGAGGAGGCCAAGATCGCGGTGCGCGACGGCCACATCAAGTTCCACCCCGACCGCTGGTCGAAGGTTTACCTGCACTGGCTCGAGAACATCCA
>JAYVZM010000371.1:0-3431 GCA_043783345.1 Verrucomicrobiota bacterium | reverse complement strand
ACATCGAGGTCACCAAGGCCAACCTCCGCCTCGTCCCCGCCGACTACATCCGCCGCCAGACCACCGTCGGCGGCGAGCGCTACGTCACCGAATCACTCAAGCTGAAGGAAAAGGAAATTTTCCACGCCGAGGAAAACGCCCACGCGCGCGAACTGGAACTCTTCAACCAACTCGTCGCCGCCATTCTCGACGAGTCGCTCGCGCTCGCGCAAACCGCCGATGCGCTGGCCGAACTCGACGTGCTCGCCGGTTGGGCCGTGCTCGCGCGCGAGTGGGATTATTGCCGACCGCAGATCGACGAGAGCGACACCCTCGAAATCATCGAGGGACGACACCCGGTCGTGGAGCAAATGTTGAAGGCACCCGACGTCACGACCGCGCGCGGTGCGAGCGCCGCCTTCGTGCCCAATGACACGTTGCTCGACTGCGCCGACGCGCAGATCGCGCTCCTCACCGGGCCAAACATGGCCGGAAAATCGACCTACATCCGCCAAGTCGCGCTGATCACGCTGCTCGCCCAGATCGGCTGCTGGGTGCCCGCGAAATCCTGCCGCGTCGGACTCGTGGATCGCATTTTTTCCCGCGTCGGTGCGAGCGACGATCTCGCGCGCGGCAACTCCACCTTCATGGTCGAGATGAACGAGACCGCCAACATCCTCAACAACGCCACCGACCGCTCGCTCATCATCCTTGACGAGATCGGCCGCGGCACCTCGACCTACGACGGCCTCAGCATCGCGTGGGCCGTGGTCGAGCACCTGCACCGGGCGCCCGACCGCGGACCGCGCACGCTCTTCGCGACCCACTATCAGGAACTGACGCAACTGGAGAAACACCTGCCCCGACTGAAGAACTACTCCGTGGCGGTAAAGGAGTGGAACGACGACATCGTGTTCGTCCGTCGGGTCGTGCCCGGTGCCGCCGACCGCAGCTACGGCATCCAGGTCGCGCGGCTCGCGGGTCTGCCGCTGAGCGTCATCGACCGGGCGAAGACCATCCTGGAAAAACTGGAATCCGACGACACGTCGGTGTCGCTCCCCTCGCCCCAGGCCCGTCCGAAAAAGAAAATCACCGTCACTCCGGTCGACGACTCGCAGATGGATTTGTTGTAACAACCATGGCCCTTCGTGAAGATTACATCCTCCGGTTTCTCGCGCTGCTGCGCCAGGCCATAGCGCAGATGGTCAACCTGCGCACCGCCGGGCGTTACACCGAAGCGCTCGATACCGCCCTCCAGTCCCAGGAAAAGCTCTTCGCCCGGACGACCGCCGAGCTCGCGGGGCTGAGTCTCGACGAGCTGCTCCGGCTCCTGCGCCTGGACGAGCCCAAGGAAACGGCGGACGAGAAGGTCCTCGCCTACGCCTCGCTGCTCCGGGAGACGGGCCTCGTCTATGCCGCGATGGACCGGAACGATTCCGCCGCGAGCTGCTTTCAACTTGCCCTCCATGTCACGCTCACGGTCGCGGTCGGACAGCCGGCGGTCTCCGACGAGATGCGGGCATCGCTGCGCGATCAGCTGGCCCGGATCCCGGCGGACCAGCTGAACCCTCCCGTGCAAGAGATGCTGCAGCAGCTCGGGAAATCCGCCTGATCCGCGCCAGGGAGTGTCTTCAGACCCCGCCGACACGTGGCCAGCAAACGCGGGCCGGATTGGCGCGGACTCACTGACAAACCATCGAGACCGTCATCCTGAGCCATGCGAAGGATCCATCATGATATGCGCCTGCGGTCATCCTGATGGATTCTTCGCTGCGCTCAGAATGACAAACAGGAGTGGTCCGCCGTCGCGGGGCGGCGGGTTCCTGCGCTCCCGCGCAGGGCTACGAATCGGACCGCGCGGATAGGTAGCGTAGTAGCCCTACCGGGCCAGCAGGCGTTTGGTCAGGTGATCTTCAAACGCCGCGAGATTCTTCCACCGGAGCGCCACCCGCGCTTTGAGCGGACCGTTCGCCGCGCGGCGGGTGAAGCCGTCGGCGGTAACGTCAAACGAAACCGTTTCCACTTCCACCAGTTCCTCGGCGTAGGCCAGATAGACCGCCACGCAGTCGAAAAGCGTGGTCGAACGGGTCGCGAAGAAATCGCACTTCGTCCAGGTCACCCGCGGCGCGTAGATGCAATAGTTCTCGATCAGCGCCCGCAACACGGGATCGTCCGTGGCGCTCCAGATCGCGTGATACCGCGCGCCGGTGACGCTCACGATGCCGCAGGTGTCCAATGGAGTCAGCAGGATGTCGCGCCACGGCGCGGCGAGCACCTGGCGCAGCGCAGCCGCATCGGCCTTCACGTTCCATTCGGCCACGGGCACGGGCGCATCGCCGTAGCCCTTGTCGAAGCTGCCAAACATCCCGACGAGCCGGCACTTGGCCGCGATCCCCGGCGCCTTCGCCACGGCGCGGGCCAGGCTGGGCACCGGGCCGATGGCGATGACCGTGATGGGGCCGGTCGACTTCGCGATCAGTTCGATGAGGGCGTCCACCCCATTGTCGCGGATTTTTCCGGGATAATTTTTCAAATCGTAGCCCGCCACCCACGGCGCCTGGTTTTTCCCGTCGTCCCCCATCGGACCAGGATCGCCGATCCCGATGGGCACGCCACTGCGACCGGACATCGCCAGGAACTTTGCGGCCACGGCAGCCCGATAGCGGGTGTCGCCGCTGTCGGTGAGCACCAGCTTCAGGTCCAGCTCCGGCGAACGCAGGATCATCGCCAGCGCCCAGGTGTCGTCGATGTCGGAGCCAATGTCCGTCACGAGGACGACCGGAACCGGCTTGGCCGGGGCGGCATCCACCGGGGAGAGCGGCCCAAGCAGGGCCAGCAAGAGTAGCGGAAAACGAAGTGATTTCATAAAGCGCAGGCTGGATTGGAGCGATCATCCTGCGGCAACAGAGTCGGCTGGGCGAGTCCTATAGCCGCGCGGTGCTTCCAATATTGCCACGCTTCCGCCCGTCGGCTTCCTTCCCCGCCATGAAGAAGATCAACCTGCGTGACATCAAGGAACTGACATGGTCCTCGCCCAAGGGGACCTTCGCCGGCACCAGCAAGGAAGTCTCGGTCTCCCTCGGCCGCGTGCCGGCTTCGACCGACCTTCGGAAGCGCCATCCCTTCGACGTCGAGATACTCCGGGTCAAGCCCGGCCAGACGCCTTATCCCTACCACTCGCATTCCGCCCAGTGGGAATTTTATCACGTCCTGGCCGGCCGCGGCGTGGTGCGGCACAAGGGTGGCAAGACCCGCGTCAAGGCGGGGGACGCTTTTATTTTTCCTCCGGATGAGCCGCACGGGCTGCGCAACGATGGCAAGGAGGACCTCGTCATCAGCGTCGTGGCCGACAATCCGCTGGACGAGTCGTGCCATTTCCCCGACAGCAACAAGTGGATCGTCCGCTCGCCGAAGCGGCGGTTGATCCGCTCCGAGCCGCTGGATTATTATGA
>JAYVZM010000370.1:0-3432 GCA_043783345.1 Verrucomicrobiota bacterium | reverse complement strand
TGACCTGACCCATTCATTGCCGCCAACCAACTCTCTATGAAATTCCTTAACGACCTCAAGATACAGATCTACGCCGACGGTGCCGACAAGGCCGGCATCCTCGACCTCTACGCCAAGCCCTACATCAAGGGTCTGACCACCAATCCCACCCTGATGAACAAGGCGGGCATCAAGGATTACGAAGCCTTCTCGAAGGACATCCTGCAGACCGTCACCGCCAAGCCCATCTCGCTCGAAGTGTTCACCGACGACCTCGTCGACATGAAGCGCCAGGCGCTCAAGATCTCCTCCTGGGGCAAGAACGTCTACACCAAGATCCCGATCACCAACTCCGTCGGCGTCTCCTGCATTCCGCTCATCAAGGAACTCTCCGCCGCCGGCGTGAAGCTCAACGTCACCGCCCTGCTCACCCTCGCGCAGGTGCGCGACGTCGCCGCGGCCCTCAACCCCGCCGTGCCGTCCGTGGTTTCCGTCTTCGCCGGCCGCATCGCCGACACCGGCGTCGACCCCGTCCCGCTGATGCGCGCCTGCGGCGCCCTGCTCGAAGGCCAGCCCAAGGCCGAACTGCTCTGGGCCAGCGTGCGCGAGGTCCTCAACATCATCCAGGCCGACGAGTGCGGCTGCAAGATCGTCACCGTGCCGCACGACATCCTCGGCAAAGCCGCCAAGATGCTCGGCACCGACCTCACCGCCCTCTCGCTCGACACCGTCAAGATGTTCGCCAAGGACGCCGCCACCGCCGGGTTCAAGCTCTGAGCCAACCCGCGTCTTCCCCCTCTCGATTCCCTCCGATCCGTTCGCCATGTTGCTTCTCCGCCGTCCGTCCTCCGTCCTCCTGTTTCTGGCCGCTTTCCTTCCGCCCGTCGTGGGCGCGGAGATCGGACCCTTCACCGGACCCGAGGCGGACGCCGAGGCGGCCCGGCTCTACTCCCGGGCGAACGACTACGTCAATCATGTCGTCGAGGGCCAGTATTCGTATTCCTACATCCAGTTCCACTGGAAGCGCGCCGGTTCGAACCTCGACCGCATTCTCCGGGCCTATCCCACCTCGCCCACCGCCGCCCAGGTGCGCGCCGACGCGCTGAAACTCGGCCCGTTTGCCCCCGGTTACTTCAAGGAGCGGGTGCTGCCGCGCCTGGAAGAGAAAAAAGTCGCCTCCTTCGACGCCATCAACTGCGCCATCTTTCTCTACTACCTCGAGAACAACCAGGACGCCGCCGGCAAACGGCAGCTCCTTTCCGCCATCATCCAGACCCTCTGCCGTCAGATCCGCTGGGGCGAGGCGCTCGGCTTTCCGGTGCTCGACGCGGAGCGCCCCTGGCTCTGGCACGAGGTCATCGGGCAGACCACCATCTACCACAATGACAAGCTGACTGACGAGTTGCTGACCAACATCACCGCGGAGCACAAACCCGGGTTCCGCGCCACGGTCGCCGAGGCCCTCGCCTTCCGGGGTGAAACGCCGGCCGTATTGGACAAGTTCCTCGAAAAAGAGGGCGACACCCCCGCGTTGCGCGCCGCCATCTTTGCCGGGCTGCTCCGCCGCGAACGGCCCATCCAGCGCGCCCGTGCGGCGCAGCGCCCGCTCAAGGGCCTCTACAGCGGGGTGGACGGTATCCAAAAGCCCGAACAATCCGCCGATCTCCCCGCCTGGCTGCAGACCATTCCCGCCGGCAAGGAACGGGATGACGCCAACCGCCGTTACGCGCTCTACCTCGCGGCCCTCGGCCACCTCGATGAAGCCCGCCAGCTGCTGCCCGACGGCGAACCGGCCGGCCTGGCCGCCAGTTATGCCTCCTATCTGATCGACACGGGTGAATTCGCCGCGGCGCAAGCGCTGCCCGGGACCTTCAACTTGAGCGGCGCGCAGGCCGACCAGTTCCGCCTCCGGCTGCTCGAACTGCTGGCCGAATCAGGACCCGACGCGGATATTGCCGCGGTGCGGGCGAGGCTTCCCGCCCGCCTCGCCATGGAAGCCGCCTACCGCCAGTTCCACGGCCACATCCTCTCCACCGAAAAACAGCTGGTCGTGCGCGAACACACCTTCTCCGACCTGTCCCTCACCGACCCCAATCTCGTGGGCCGGCTGATCTGCGAATGGAGCCTGACCCCCAACCGCACCCTCCGGGGTGCCGCGCCGTGGGACACCATCGTCTGCAAATTTGCCCCCGGATTCGAAAACCTGCCCCCGCCCAAGGATAAGAAGAAAGTCGAGGCCGCCGGTCGCTGATCCCGCCGCCTCTCCCCCGCGTGAATGTTCTCTTTGTCAATTACGGCAACTTCACGACCAACAGCCTGAATCACATCGCCGGGTTCGCGAACCGGCTGTGCGCCACCGGACACGCCTGCGTGGTGGCCGTCACCGGCGAAAAGGAAACCCTGTCCGTTGTCCCGTCCCCGCGCTTCGTCGCGGCCACCTACGCCGAGGTCCTCGCCCGCCCCGCTCTCTTCCCCGACGGCCGGCCCGCCGATGTCCTCCATGCCTGGACGCCGCGCGAGGGCGTCCGCAAATTCGTGGCGGCCTACCAGCGCCTCCAGCCCGGCACGCGGCTCGTCGTCCATCTGGAGGACAATGAGGAATACCTCCTCGAGGCCTTCGGCGGCCAGCCCCTCGCCGAACTTCGCGAACTCCCCGAGCAGAAATTCCCGTTCCCGATGGTGGACGGCCTGCCGCACCCCGTCCGCTATCACCACCTCCTCCGGCTCGCCGACGGCGTGACCGTGATCAACGAATGTCTCCGCGAGTTCGTGCCGGCCGGCAAGCCCGTGCACCTGCTGCTGCCCGGGGTCGACTTCGCCCTTTATCAACCCCGGTCCGCCGATCCCGCCCTGCGCCGCAATCTGGGCCTGCGCCCCGAGGAGAAGGTGATCGTCTTCACCGGCAGCGTCACCTTCGCCAACGCCGCCGAGATGCGCGAGCTCTACGGCGCGGTGAAACTGCTCAACGCCGGCGGCACTCCGGTGCGGCTCATCCGCACCGGTTTCACCCTGCCCGAATTCATGTCGACCCTCGGCTACGACTGTTCGCCGTGGCTGATCGAACTCGGCTTTGTCGAAAAATCCCGCCTGCCCGGACTGCTCGCGCTGGCCGACGTGCTCGTGCAACCCGGCTCGCCCGGCGCCTTCAACGACTACCGCCTGCCCTCGAAGCTGCCCGAGTATTTCAGCTCCGGCCGGCCCGTGGTCCTGTCCGCCACCAATGTCGGCCGCCAGCTGGTGGATGGTCGCGACGCGCTCGTGCTGCCGCACGGCAACGCCCCGGAGATCGCCGCCGCCTGCCGGCGCATTTTCGCGGATCCCGCCCTCGGCGCCCGGCTCGGCCAGGCGGCAGTGGCATTTGCCCGCCGGCATTTCGATGTCGCGGTGAACACCGCGGGGCTGCTCCGTTTCTACGGGCAAATCATGGCCGCTCCCTCCAACCCCGCCTGGCGC
>JAYVZM010000369.1:0-3445 GCA_043783345.1 Verrucomicrobiota bacterium | reverse complement strand
AGTGTTTTTCCGGTTGCGCGCTGCGCGGGGCGTCCCTCGACTGGCCGCGTGGTTGCCGAAGCTGAATATCGCATCAAACTTCCCGTGTTCGAGGGTCCTCTCGATCTCCTGCTCTTCCTCATCCGGAAGAACGAGCTGGATATCTACGACATTCCCATCGCCAGCGTGACCCGACAGTATCTCGAAGTCATCTATGCGATGAAGGAGATGCAGATCGAGGTCGCCGGCGATTTCTTCGTCATGGCCGCGACCCTCATGGAGATCAAAAGCCGGATGCTGCTCCCGAAACACCAGCAGGCCATCGATCCCAACGCCGAGGAGGACGATCTCGACCCGCGCTGGGAACTCGTCCACCAGCTGCTCCAATACAAGAAATTCAAGGAAGCCGCCGGCAATCTCGGCGACATGTCCCTCGAGGCGCAGAACATGCTCGCCCGCCCGGGCTCGGCCTTCGCCCCGGCGTCGGAGCGTCCCCTGCACCACGTCGACCGGATCGACCTGTGGAATTCATTCAACCTCGTCCTGCGCCGGCTGGCCGAGAAACTGGTCATCGGCAACATCCATGCCGAGCAGGTGACCGTCGCCGACCAGATGGAACATGTGCTCGAGCGCCTCAAGACGCAGGCGTCCTTCCTTTTCTCCGAGCTTTTCGCCGAGAAGATCTCCCTCCGCCGGCTCGTGGCCACTTTCCTGGCCGTGCTGGAGCTGACACGCCTGCGGAAACTGCAGCTGGAGCAGACCGAGGCGTTCACTGACATCCGTTGCACGGCCGTCGGGGAAAACGCACTTGAAACACCGGCCGGGGCGAGCACCTTGGCGATGCAAGATGAAGAAAGTCCCCCGCCGCCGCAAACCTAAGACTGCCCACCTGCTAGGCATCGGCCTCGACAACGAGGACGGCCACAAGCGCCTGACCTCCGCCGAGCAGTTCACCATCGTGGGCGGCTCCGACGAGACCCACGGCCGCATGACCGAGACCGTCGTCAAGACCTTTGAGGAACTGAAGGTCCGCGGCAAGCCGCTGCAGACCGTCGAGCCGAAGGAGCTGGCCGAGATCATCCACAAGTCGACGCCGCGGTGAGGGCCCCCGGCTTTCCCCGGTAGGGCGGTGAGTCCCTTCACCGCCACGGCAGCCACGACGCGGAACGGAATCCGCGCCCCGCCCTTCGAACCACCCGCCTCGACCGCTGCTTGCCTTTTGATTTCCGCTAACTTTACTCACGCCATGTCTGAAAAAATCGCTCACCTCGATTCCAACACTTTCAAGACGGCCATCGCCGGCGCCACCCCCACCCTCGTGGACTTCTGGGCTCCCTGGTGCGGACCGTGCAAGGCCATCGCACCCATCCTCGACGAACTCGCCACCGAACTGGACGGCAAGCTGAAGATCGCCAAGGTCAACGTCGACGACAACGGCGACCTCGCCGCCGAATATGGCGTTCGCGCCATCCCGACCATGCTGCTGTTCAAGGCCGGCCAGAAGGTCGACCAGTTCGTCGGCATGATGGACAAGGCTTCGCTCAAAACGAAGCTCGCCGGCAAGATCTGACGGCGCTCCGGTTTGCCCGGTGCGAGCGCGCTTGCTCGCGATCCCTCTCTCGTTGTCGCGAGCAAGCTCGCTGCCACAAGAATGGCTTGTCCGTGAAACCGGGTTCGTTGGTAGGGGCCGTTGCCCCCAACGGCCCAGGGCGATTGAGGGCAAGCGCCCCTACCTGCCCAGCAAGACGCCCGCGCTCAACAGGACGCCGAACGCCGCGAGGAACTGCGCCGTCGCGCCGAGCAACCGGATTTGCTCCGCCGGTTCGCGCGACCCCGCCAGCCGGCGCGTGAGGCTGATCGCCCACGGCGCGAGCAGCACCGGCAGCAGCACGGGCCAGCGATAGCCTTGAAACCACAGCGCCGGCGGACAGAGCAGCGCACCCGTGGCGGACAAGGCGTATTGCCAGATGGCGAATTTTCTGCCGAACCGCACCACCAGGGTTCTTTTGCCAGCCGCCGCGTCGGTCTCCGCGTCCCGATAATTGTTTGCGACGAGGATGTTCGCCGCCAGCAGGCCGATCGCCGCGGCGCAGGAGGTCGCATCGGGCAAAACCCGTCCGGCCTGGACGTAGAAGGTCGTGTCCACCGCCACGAGGCCGAAGAAGATAAAGACGAACACGTCGCCGAGCCCGTGGTAGCCGAGCGGGAAAGGCCCGCCGGTGTAGGCCAGGCCGCACAGGATGCTGACAATCCCGATGGGCAGCAGGAGCCACCCGCCCTCGCGCACCAGCAGCAGGCCGAGGACAAAGGCCGCCCCGAACACCAGTTCCATCGCGCGGCGCATGGCGGGCGGCGAGATCAATCCGGCTGCGACCGCGCGGCGCGGCCCCACCCGCTGCGGCGTGTCCGCGCCTTTCATGAAGTCATAATAATCGTTCGCGTAGTTCGTTCCGATCTGGACGAGGAGCCCGAAGAGCAGGCAGATGACCGCCTTGGCGGGTTGGGCCGCCTGATGGGCCACGGCGAGAACGGTGCCGACGAGCACGGGAATCACCGCCGCCGGCAGCGTTCGCGGGCGCGCCGCCTCCAGCCATCGGCGCCATGCGGTTGTTTCCGGCATCAGGAGGACGCGGACTTGGCCTTGCGCGTGAAGATGACCACCGGCCGTTTGCTGAGCAGGCTCAGCAAGGGCACCAGCAGAATCAGAATGACATTCACCGCCAGCAGCGCCAGATTGGCTCCGAAGACAAACCCAAACGGGAGCAGCAGCAGCCCGAAGGCGGTCAGGAACAACCGTGGATTCGGGATCACGGGATTGATGGCCAGCACAAGCGCAAAGGCGAACGAACCCGCCCCATGCCCGATCGTGAAGGGCATGCCTTCGGTCGCCTGCCCGCAGGTGCCGATGGTTAGACCTAACAAATAAAACAAGGCGGCGAAGAAATTCAGGTGCCCAGCGAGGCGCAACGACTGGATCAGGACGGCGATCAGCATGCACAGCGCCTGAATGATGAGGACAGTCCGGGCTGCGTCCCGGCCGGTCGTCGTGAAGGCAAACTGGATCAGGCAATACCCACCCGCGAAAGCCCGGAAGAGATCGAGATAATTGCGAAAATTGGTGAACTCCCGCGCCGGCTGCACCGAACGGTCATCGGGGTCGCGGGCCCCGATGCCCGCCAGCCGCTCGAGCGCCCCGTCGGGTTTGCGCCGTTTTTTCAGGACGGCTTTGCCGGTGCGCAGCCACGGCCGGGGAAACCAAAGCAGGGCGACGGCCGTGAGCAGATAGGGCCAGTTGATTGTCAGGGAGTCGGACATGAAGAGGAGCAGGATTCCTAGGGCTTCGCCGGTGCATGTCAAAGGCATCGTCGGGAGAAAGTATGGGGCACTGTAGGGCAATCCTCCTACCGCCCCGCCAGTTCCTGCTCCAGCGCCTCGATGCGTGTCGCGCCGTGGTGCTCGCCCGGAT
>JAYVZM010000368.1:0-3447 GCA_043783345.1 Verrucomicrobiota bacterium | reverse complement strand
TCACCCGCGCGCGCGACGGCGGCTATGCCGACGCGATGCCGCTCTTCTCCAGCCACGCGAACAAGACCGTCGTCTTCGGCGATCCGGCGAATGACGCGGGTTATCAGGCGATCAAGCACTGGATCGACTCGACGCAGATCGGACCGGGCATCGGCGTCGGCAATCCCCGCAGCAAGCCGAGCGTCGCAGTGCTGAGTTCCGACGGCCGCCACCTCTACGTCGGCAATTCCGGCACGCAGGACATCTCGATCGTCGACACGCGGATCAACCAGGAGGTCGGCGCGATCTACATCCAGAATGTCACGAACGACCTGAAGATCATGCGCTCGCCGGTCACCGGCGAGGACTGGCTGATTGTTTCAACCATGGGCGTCGGATTCGGCACCGCCAAGGAACGCGACCCCTGGGGCGGGGAGACGTGGGATCGCGCCAACCCCGCGTCGCAATACACCGTCTGGCGCGACCCCAACACCGCCGAAGTCTTCGCCCGGGACCGGCAGGAAATCCTCGGGCCCTTCGAGGCGACGGACGGCACCGCGAATTTCAAGTTCCGCGACATCCAGAACGACGTCGTCGTCATCAATCTGAGCAAGCTGTCGATCCCCGGGCAGCCGCCGAAAGCCGGCCTGAACTACCTCCTGAAGGCGAACCGCTATGAAGCGCACCGCCACTGGGTGCGCTACACGTCGGACACCGCGGAGGCGATGTTCCCCGACACCAAGGGCGACATTCCGCCGGATCTTATGCGCATCGTCGGGGCACTGCCCGAAAAGATGGTCGTCATCGGCGACCGGATTTTCCTGACCATGCAGGGCTCCGGCGAAGTTCAGGAACTGCAGTTCAATCCCGAGGCACCGGAGCCCAGCGACATCCTCGCGCCAATCCGGAATTACCCGACGGGCGCACAACCCTTCGGCATCGCCGCGGGCGTCGAAGGCACGCCGTCCGCCGGAAAGCTTTTCGTCGCGAATTTCTACGGCAGCTCGCTCTCGGTGATCGAGCGCGCGACCAGCGCCTCGCGCGAGATCCCGACCGACCCGGCGCTCAGTCGGTTGCCCTTGGGGATCACCAGTGCCGAACGGGGCGAGTTCATGGTCCACACGTCGACTTTCACGACCGACAACGACCAGGCGTGCGTGAGCTGCCACCACGACGAGTTGAGCGACGGGCGCGGCTGGGGCGTGAGCCAGGTGATGGGCCAGGAATATCTTTCCGGTCAGGACAAGGTCGGCCAGCTTGTCGAGGGCACGACGATGCTCCCGCCGCAGCAGAAGAGCCTGTGGGGCATCCAGCCGTTCTTCCTCGAAGGCTCGCTCTCGATCTACGACCCGCGCTCGATGCTGATGGAGCATTGCCCGGCGGACGACTTCAAGGCGGAGATCGCCACCGGGGACTATCGCTGGCTCGAGGCGCACCGCCCGGTGCTGGCCGTGGCCGACGTGCAGTCGAAAACCACGTCCTCGACCGACAACGAGTCCAACCTCGAGGAGCGGCGCGCGGAGTTCTTCCGGCGCATGTCGCTCAAGTATTTCGGAAAAGCTTTCGTGTTGCGCGATTTTCAGCGGTTCGTGGGCGAATGGCAGGCGCATGAGCCGCGCCTAATGCCGAATCCGTTCGACCAGAACGCCGCGTCCGTCCGCCGCGGGCAGGCGTTGTTCAACCATCCCCAACTCGGCTGCGTGTCCTGCCACCCGGCGCCGCATTTCGCGAAGAAGGATTTTCCCGACAATCCCCGGCAGGTCGTGCCGCCGCAGGTGCCGCTGAGCGTGCGCGACACCGGTTTCACGCTGATCAGCATGCACCGGCTCGATTACGTGGCCGGCATCCGCCACGACCTCGAGCCATGGGACGCCGGCCGCGTCGAAACGCCGGACCAGAACCAGCACATCACGCCGCTGCAGCTCCGCGGCGCGTGGGACCGCCCGCCGCTCTTCCTGCACAACGCCATGGCCCGCTCGCTGCGCGAAGTCATCGCTGCGCCCGGCGTGCCCGGACTCGGCTGGTTCAAATATGAGCCGCTGTTTGGCGGATCTCCCGAGCGCCCCGGCCGGCGCGAGGTCGGTTTCAACGAAACCTACATGATCCTGAAGGGCACGCCGGCCGCGAAGGTCCACCTCCAGACCGGCGGACGGATCGCGAGCGACGCGCATGGCGGCACCTCGCAGCTCACCCCCCAGCAGATCGACGATCTGGTCAATTACCTGGAGACGATCGAATGAAAACGCGCGACACCTCATACGATGCAGCCGGGCACGGCACCAGCCTCATCAAGGCCGGCGACAACAGGAGCGGCCATCCCCTAACCGCGGCGGCTACGCTCCGGTCGGTTTTCGGCGCGCGACCGGCCGTGCTCGTCATGGCTTTCGCCGCACTTGTGTCCGGTTGCGCGAAAAAATCGGCCGCAACGCCCGGCGCGCAAAGCCCGATCCAGCCGAAGGGAATCCGGCACTCGCAGGACGGTTCGATGATGATGGTCGTCCCGGCGATGGAGTTCGCGATGGGCACCTCCGACGCCCACCCCGACCTTCCCGCCAGCCGGCTGGTGCCCGGCAAGGTGAAGCCCAGCGAGGTCAAGATTGTCCGCGCCTGGGAGGGCTGGGCGCTCGAAGACGAGCGGCCGCAACGCATGGTGCGGCTCAAGGCGTTCGCGATCGATCGCTTCGAAGTGACCAACGCACAGTATCGCAAGTTTCTCGCGGACGTGAAGACGAGCGGCGATGCCGCGTTCGCGCATCCCGACCAGCCGAAGGGCCAGGACCACACGCCGCGCTACTGGAAGGACTTCAACCCGCTGCTGAAAGATCCGGAGTTCACGCGGCTGGCGCAGTTCAACGCCGCGACGTTCACGCAGAACAACACGCCGGTCGTCGGCGTGGACTGGTTCGACGCCTATGCCTACGCGAAATGGGCGGGCAAGCGTCTGCCCACCGAGGCCGAGTGGGAACTCGCCGCGCGGGGCATCGACGGCCGCCGCTGGCCCTGGGGCAACGACTGGCAATGGGGCCGCTGCAACATCGTCGGCGAAAAGCTCGGCGCCGATGTCCGCGCCAAGGGCCGGGAAAAGGACGGCTACATCTATCCGGCGCCGGTCGGCAGCTTCCCGGATGGGCGCAGTCCGTTCGGCTGCGACGACATGGCCGGCAATGCCGCCGAGTGGGTGGGCGACTGGTATGCCGCGGACAGCTACAAAGCGGACTCCGCCGGAAACCCGCCCGATCCGCCAACCGGCACCGAGCGCGTCGTCCGCGGCGGCAGTTCCCAAAACCTGCCGAGCAACGTCCGGTGCGCGGTCCGCGGCCACCGGGAGCCGGATTTCCGCACCTTCATCCTGGGATTCCGCTGTGCCAAGGACCTCTGACATGACAACCATACTGCAGACTCTATTCCGTTTGGTCTGTTGTGGGCGGGGTGCCCTCACCCCGCGGGTTCCGACATTCGTGGCGCATG
>JAYVZM010000367.1:0-8768 GCA_043783345.1 Verrucomicrobiota bacterium | reverse complement strand
GCTCGCCGTCACCCTGCTGGTGGGCGCCGGATTGTTGGGGCGCAGCTTCCTGACGGTGCTGAATCGCGCACCCGGCATGGAGGCGGAGCGCGTCCTCTCACTGACGCTGTCGATCGCGCCGCGCCGCTATAACACTCCGGCGAAGCGACTGGCCTTTCTCCAGCGCGTGGAGACCGAGGTCGGCGCCGTGCCGGAGGTCATTGCCGCCGGTTTCACCCGCACTCCGCCTTTCCGCGCCGGATGGATGCGCACCCCCGTTCTGGCCGTGGGCGAAAGCGCGATCGGGACGGACAGCGCGCTGACCTGCTATAGCGATGCGGTGAGCATGGACTACTTCCGCACGGTCGGGATTCCTTTGCTGGCCGGCCGGGCTTTCACCACAGTTGATACGGCGGAATCGATGCCCGTGGTGATCGTCACGCCGGCGACGGCCCGGCGATTCTTCGGCCCGCTCGATCCGATCGGCCGCCACCTTTCCTGGCCGGGCGCCGGCACGGCGCAGATCGTCGGCGTGGTGGGTGACACCCGGCGTGACGGGCTGGCGGCGGAGGTTCCGCTCCAGGTCTACAGGCCGTTCGCCCAGCATGCCTCCCCGATTGCCACCCTCATGGTGCGAACCGCGCTTCCGCCGGTGGCGGTTTCCCGCGCGGTGCGCGAGGCGGTCTGGCGCGTCGACCCCAAGATGGCGCTTTCCGATATCGGGCCGCTGGATTCGTTCGTGAGCGAAACCGTGACGCAGCCGCGGTTGCACCTGCGGCTGTTCGCCGGGTGCGCCGGATTTGCGCTGCTCTTGTCCGCGATCGGACTGAATGGCGTCATGGCCTACAGCATCGCGCAGCGCCTCCGGGAGTTCGGCATCCGCTCCGCGCTCGGCGCCACCCCCCTGGCCATCCGGCTGCAAGTTCTGCGGGAGTCGGCCAGGATCGTTGCGGCCGGAATGGTCCTCGGTCTGGGCGGCGCCTGGGCGGGAGCGCAGTGTCTCCAGCGAATGATCTATGGGGTCTCCGTGCACGATCCCGCGGTGTTTGTCGGCGTGCCGGTGGTGCTCGGGACCGTCGCGCTGCTCGCTTGCGTGGCGCCCGTGCGCCGCGCGACGAACGTCGATCCCGTCACCGCCCTGCGCGCGGAGTGAACGCCTGCTCTTCATGTCGTTTCCTTCTCCAGCGCGCCTTTTCTTCGCCGCGATCCTGCTGACTTTGACCGGGTGCGCGTCGCTCCCCAACACCACCACGGTGCGAACCGCCGCGGGCCGCCATGAATGCGCCCGGTCGGGCACCGGCGCGCCGACGGTCGTGTTCGAGGCGGGCGCCGGCGACGGATTGGAAACCTGGGCGCAGGTGTTCCCGGAGACGGGCCGGTTCACCACCGCGTTCGCCTATTCGCGCCGGGGTTATGGTATCGGCGCACCCATGCTGGCCCATCGCGATGGCGCCACGATTGTGGACGAATTGCGCACCCTGCTGGCCGCGCAGAATCTAAAGCCACCCTACATTCTCGTCGGGCATTCGCTGGGTGGTCTCTATATGCAGCTGTTCGCCAAGCTGCATCCCGCCGAGGTGGCCGGAGTGGTGCTCGTCGACCCGACCAGCTCCGACCAGATGGAGCGCATGAAGGAAGAGCGGCCGGGAAACTATGCCCTCCTGCAGACCTTGGTCACCGTCAACGCCCTGCACACCATGAGTGCCGAGGTGCGCGGCATGACTGAAACCTCGCGGCAATGGCACGCTGCCGGTCCGTTTCCCCGCTGCCCGATGATTTTGCTCTCGGCCAATCGCGCCACTGCGATCGATGGCACCGGTTTCCCTGCATTCATCCACCGGCTCCACGCCGACCTGATCGCCGCCTGGCCCGGCGCGGAGCAGCGCCTGGTCGATTCGACCCACTACATCCAGCGCGAGAAACCGGAGTTCGTGATCGCGGCGATTCACGAACTCGTCGATCGCATCCGTGCCGAAAAACCAATCCCATGAACCCGCATCACCACTCCCGTCGTTCGTTCCTGCGCACCTCCGCCGGCCTCGTCGCCACCGGCCTGTTCATCAACCTCGCTTCGTCCCAGGAAACGCAACCACCGCCACCCGGCGTGCCGAAGGCACCGCCCAAGCCACCGGCGCTCCCACCGGAAAAAGTGCAGGCCGCGGTGCGGGTGGCGCATGGCAATCTCCAGAAACTGCGCGAACTCCTCGACGAGACGCCGTTGCTGGCCAATGCCTCCTGGGACTGGGGCGGCGGCGACTTCGAAACTCCGCTGCAGGCGGCCGCGCACACCGGCGGAAGGGAAATTGCCGAATACCTGCTCAGCCGGAACGCACGGCTCGATATCTACGGTGCCGGCATGCTGGGCCACCTTGATTTCATCAAAACCGCCCTCGCCTTGAATCCGCGGATCCACGAGGTGTCCGGCCCGCACGGTTTCACGCTGCTCCACTGCGTCAAGCAGGGAGGCGCACCGGCCAGGCCCGTCTATGACTTCCTGCTCGCGCAGGGCGTGCCCGAGGTCTTCCAACGTCCGCTGCCCTTCATCTGGCCCGCGGGCACCGCACCGGCTGCGGGCTGATCGCTCTTCTTTTCCACCATGCTCACCGACCTCAAATACAGCCTTCGCTCCCTCGCCAAGACCCCGCTGATGACGGGCATCGCGGGGCTGACGCTTGCCCTCGGCATCGGGTCGGCCACGGTCAGTTTTTCCGCCCTCAACGCGCTCCTGCTCCGCCCGCTGCCGCTGATCCAGCATCAGGAGCGCATGCTCTACGTCAACGAGGCCATCCCCTCGCAGGGCGTGGAGGGCACTGATATCGCCTACGCGGATTTCGTCGAGTGGCGCAAACGTTCGCAGACGCTGGATGCCATCTGGGTCTACGACAACCGCACCGTCATCCTCTCCGGCACGGATGAGCCCGAGCGCGTGCTGGGTTCGGGCATCAGCGCGGGCGCGTTCCAGGCCATGGGCGTGCAGCCGCTCCTCGGGCGCAATTTCCGGCCGGAGGAGGACCAGCCCAACGCCGCCCCCGTTGCCCTGCTCGGCTACGGTCTCTGGCAGCGGCGGTTTGGCGGCCAGGCCGGGGTCGTCGGCCGCGTCGTCACGATCAACGGCCAGCCCACGACCGTCCTCGGTGTCATGCCCGGGGGCTGGCGCTATCCGGAGACAGCCGACCTCTGGGTTCCCTTGCGCGGCAACGAGGCGGCGGCCCGCCATGGTTTTTTCCAATACAGCGGCCACGCGATGCTCAAACCCGGCGTGACCCTCGCGCAGGCCCGGGCCGAATTCGCGACGATTGCCGCCGCGCTCGCCCGGGAATTTCCCGCCACCAACACCGGACTCGCCGTCAGCCTGCGCCCCGTGCGCGAGGAGGCGGCCGAGGACGTCGCCCAGCTCACCGTGTTGCTCTTCGGCGCCGTCATGTGCGTTTTTCTGATCGCCTGCGCCAACGTCGCCAATCTGCTGCTCGCGCGCGCCTCCGCCCGCACCCGCGAGATCGCCCTCCGCCTCGCGCTCGGCGCCAGCCGCGCCCGGCTGCTCCGCCAGTTGCTCACGGAAAGCCTGGTGCTCGGCCTCATCGGCGGCGCGGGCGGACTCCTCTGCGCGCTGTGGGGCGTGGACCTGCTGCTGGCTGCGATTCCCGTCGAGCTGCCCTTCTGGCTGCGCTTTGATTTCGACGCGCGGGTGTTCGGCTTCGTGCTGGTCCTCGCGCTGCTGGCGAGCCTGCTCTCCGGCCTTTTTCCCGCGCTGCAGGCCTCGCGCCCCGAGCTGGTGGACGAGCTCAAGGACGGCGGCCGCGCCGGGAGCGGCGGGGCGCGCAGCCACCGCCTGCGCCACGCCCTTGTGGTTCTCGAAATCGCCCTCGCCCTCGTCCTGCTGGTCGGCGCCGGCCTGATGATGCGCAGTTTCCTGGCGCTGCACCGCGTGCAGCCCGGATTCGACGCGCAAGGCGTGCTGACCTTCCGCCTCGGTTTCCCGCCCGCGATGACCGAGGATCCGGAGGTCTTTCGCCGCTTCTACCGCGAACTCCTGCCGCGCCTGGCCGCGCTGCCCGGCGTCCAGGCGACCGCCGCCACCTCCGGCCTGCCCGGCCTCGGCCTCGGCGGTTTTACGCCCATCGTGACCGAAGGCCAGCGGGAGCCGCAGAAACTGCAGGAAACCCCCGGAGCCCTGAACCGCAGTGTGACACCTGACTTTTTCGCCACCCTGCGCATCCCTCGCCTCGCCGGCCGGTTCTTCGCCCCCACGGATGATGCCGCGCATCCGCGGGTCGCCATCGTCGACGAGGAATTCGTGCACCGTTTTTTCCCGCAGGGCGACCCTCTCGGCCGGCGCTTCCGGCAGGTCACAAAACCCGGGGAGCCGCCGCAATGGCTCGAAATCGTCGGCGTGGTCGGCACGGTGCGCCGCAATCTCGACCGCACCGAAGCCGTGCCCGCCGTCTACCTGCCTTTTGAACAGGACCCGCGCAGCTTCATGTCCGTCGCGTTGCGGATCCAGGGCGATCCCGCCAGCACCGGCGCGGCGGCGCGGCGGGCCGTTCTGGCAACGAACAAGGACATTCCCATCTACAGTCTTTCCACCTTCGCCGATGCCCTGGCCCGGGCGGTCTGGATTCGGCGCACCTTCGGGTTGCTGTTCACCGTTTTCGCGGGCATCGCCCTCTTCCTCGCCTCCATCGGCATCTATGGCGTGATGTCCTATGCCGTGGTCCAGCGCACCCATGAGATCGGAGTGCGCATGGCGCTCGGCGCCCAGCCCGGCAACGTCATTCGCCTGGTGGTCCACCGCGGACTGCAACTCGTGCTCGCCGGTCTCGCCGGCGGCTTCGTGGCCGCGTATTTTGCGTCGCAGCTGCTGGCCGGCAGCCTCTATGGGGTTTCCCCCCGTGACCCCGCCATTTTCATGGCTGTGCCTTTGCTGCTGGCCGCCGTCGCGCTGCTCGCCTGCCTCATCCCCGCCCGCCGCGCCACGCGGGTGGATCCCTTGATCGCGCTCCGCGCGGAATAACCCGGTCCCGCTGTTTGCGCACCGGAATGTTTCCGCGAGCGCGTGGCGCGTTTCTCGCAAGTGGGTTTCAGCAAGAGTATTCCGGATGATATGTCCCCTTTTCTACTTTCAGTCGGACCGGGGGCGGGTCACTGTGCGTCGAATTGAAGGACGCCGAAATCACGCCCATCCTCCAGCGGATCGAGCAAGGTGACCCGCACGCCGCCGCGCAATTGCTGCCGCTCGTCTACGACGAGCTCCGCCGCCTGGCTGCCGCCAAGATGGCCCGCGAGGCGCCCGGCCAGACCCTGCAGCCCACCGCGCTCGTTCACGAGGTCTGGCTCCGGCTCGGCGGCGACGGGCAGCCGCAGTGGGGCAACCGCGCGCATTTTTTCGCCGCGGCCGCAGAGGGCATGCGCCGCATCCTCATCGACAACGCCCGCCGCAAGCGCGCCGTGCGCCACGGCGGCGAGCTGGCGAAGATCAGCGCCGACGCGACGGGCTTCGACGTGGCCTCCCCGGCGGGCGACGACGAAGAGCTGCTGCTCGTGAACGAGGCCATCGACGCCCTCGCGGTGCACGATGCCCGCAAGGCCGAGCTGGTGAAGCAAAAATATTTCGCCGGCCTCACTCTCGATGAGGCGGCGGAGGTGCTCGGCATCTCCTCTCGCACCGCCAAGCGCGATTGGGCCTATGCGCGCGCCTGGTTGTTCAACGAAGTCAAGCGGCTGCGCGGCTGATCCGCGCGCGGCGCCGGTCAAAAAACAATCCGTTCCCATGGCCCCTTCCGCCGGTGGATTTCGCTCTGAGGATGATTCCATCCTCCCCTGCCAATGCCAGGAGCCCCGCGGCCTGATCGGAGCCGTTCAATCCAATCATCCATGCCCCCGATTCACCGGCGCCTGACCATCCGGGCGGCGACGCGCGCGAGCATGGAGCCTCTCTTCCGCCCGCTTCCGCATCCCACCGCGGCCCCGCCGCCGCCGCCTTCCCAAGGGCCGCGGGCCCTGCGCGCATGAATCGCGACGACGAGATCTTCGGGGAAGCCATCGAACTGCCGGTCGCCGAACGCGCCGCCTTTCTCGACCGCGCCTGCGGCGGCGACACCGGCATGCGGGCGCGCGTCGAGGCGCTCCTCAGCGGACACGACGCCTCGACGGGTTTCCTGGAGGACTCACGGGTCAGCCGCCCGCCGGGCCGGGCCGAGGAAAAACCCGGTGACGTGATCGGGCGCTACACCTTGGTCCGGAAAATCGGAGACGGCGGTTGCGGCGTCGTCTACCTCGCCGAGCAAACGGAGCCCGTGCGCCGCCGCGTCGCGCTCAAAGTCATCAAGCTCGGCATGGACACCCACAACGTCATCGCGCGCTTCGGGGCCGAGCGCCAGGCCCTGGCGATGATGGACCATCCCGACATCGCGCGGGTCTTCGACGCCGGCGCGACTGACGCCGGCCGGCCGTTCTTCGTGATGGAGTTCGTCGACGGCGTGCCCATCACGCGATTCTGCGACGAGCACAGCCTGCCCATGGCCGCGCGCCTCGAGCTTTTTGCCCGCGTTTGCCTCGCCATGCAGCATGCGCACCAAAAGGGCGTCATTCACCGGGACGTGAAACCCTCCAACATCCTCGTGGCCCTGCATGACGGCGTGCCCAGTCCGAAGGTGATCGACTTCGGCATCGCCAAGGCCACCCAGGGCCGCCTCACCGACCACACTCTCCTCACCGGCCTAGAGCAGTTCATCGGCACGCCCGCCTACATGAGCCCGGAACAGGCCGAACTGCGCGATCTCGATATCGACACCCGCAGCGACGTCTACTCGCTGGGCGTCCTGCTCTACGAGCTGCTCACCAGCCGGCCGCCCTACGATCCGAAATCGCTCATGCGGGCCGGCGTCGATGAGATTCGCCGCATCATCCGCGAAGTCGAGCCGCCTCGCCCCTCGACTCGCGTCTCCACCCTGACCGTCACCGACCGCGCCACCGCCGCCCGCCTCCGTTGCGCCGCCCCCATGCAGCTCACCTCGGTGCTGCGCGGCGATCTCGACTGGATCGTGATGCGCTGCCTCGAGAAGGACCGCGACCGCCGCTACAGCACCGCCCACGAACTCGCCAGCGACGTGCGCCGGCACCTGCGCCAGGAACCCGTGGTCGCCCGCCCGCCGAGCGCGCTCTACCGGATGCAGAAATTCGTCGCGCGCAACCGCCTCGTCTGCGTCAGCGTCCTCGCCATCGCCGCCGCCCTGGTCATCGGCACGGTCGTCAGCGTGCGCCAGGCCGTTCGGGCCACCCGCGCCGAGCGCGTGGCCCAGGCCGAGCGCGATGCCGCCAATGCCGCCACCCGCGCCGAGGCCGTCGCCCGGGCCGACGCCCAGCGCCGGCAGGAGCAGGCCGAGGACCTGCTGACCTTCATGCTGGGCGACTTCCGCACCGAACTGCAAAAGATCGGCCGGCTCAACCTGCTCGACGCCGTCGGCGAGAAGGCGATGGCCTACTTCGCCGCGCTCGACCCGCGCGATCTCACCGACACCGCTCTCACCCGTCAGGCGAAAGCACTCACGCAAATCGGCGAAACCCGGATGGACCAGGCCCGGTATCCGGAAGCCGCCGCCGCTTTTACCACCGCCTACACTCGCGCCGCCGCCCTCGCCGCCCGCCACCCGCAGGATGGCGACATGCTCTTCGAACGCGCCCAGGCGGAATTCTGGATCGGGTTCGTCGCGCGGGAGCGCGGCGATTTTCCCGCGGCGCGCGAGTGGCTCACGCACTACCGCGACTCGGCCGTTTCCCTGGTGGCCCTCGAGGGAAAGAAATTGCGGGCGCAGCGGGAACTCACGTCCGGCGAGCACAACCTCGCGGTGCTCGAGCTCGACCGCGGCAACCTGGCCGGGGCGCAGAAAGGGTTTCTGGCCGAGAAGGCCGCCGTCGAAGAGATGCTCGCCGCCAGCCCGGACAATCCGCAGTTCCGGTTCAGAATGGCTGACATCGCCTCGTGGCTCGGCACCGTCGCCGAGCGCGACGGAAGATACGCCGAAGCGCTTGAGCGTTTCACCGAAATGTCGTCCCGCTACGAAGACCTTGTCACGCTTGAACCGGCGGTCGCCCGCTGGCGGTTTGAGCTGACTCAAAGCGTCATGCTCGCCGGCACCGTTCAGGCATTGTTGGGCCGGCGGTCCGACGCATCGGCCTCCTATGCCGGGGCCAAGGATTTGCTCGAAATCCTGGTGGCGCAGGATCCGAAAAACCGGCAGTGGCTCGTCACCCTCCTGCGCGTCCGACTCCAACAGGTGGCCTTGCTCCTCGCCGACGGCGACACGGCCGCAGCCGCGCCGATTCTCTCCGGAGCCCGCGACCAGCTTGAAATTCTCGTCAAGGCGGAACCGTCGTCCCTCCTCTTCAAGCGGCGCTTGGCGACCGCCTGGCAGTTGGAAGCCCGCCTGCGCTTCGCCACCCAGCGTCCCGAGGCGCAGGAGGCCGTTACCCGCGCCCTCGAATTGGGGGGGGCCCTCATCAAGGAGGCGCGCGCCGACAACTGGGCGATCTGGGAATTCACCCAATCGAGCATTCTGGCCGGCCGCATCGCCCTCGCCCGGGCGCAAGCGGACGTCGCGCAATCCCACTGGAACCACGTCCTCGAAGTGCTCGCCCCACGCTTGAGCGATTCAAACGACTGGCGTTTTCTTGACCCGGCCGCGCAGGCCTATGTGCTTCTCGGCAGAGCCGGGGAGGCGCGCCCGCTCATCGAACGGCTGCAACGCTTCGGTTATCACCCTATCGACCCTTTGGCCGCGACCATCTTGGAC
>JAYVZM010000366.1:0-8823 GCA_043783345.1 Verrucomicrobiota bacterium | reverse complement strand
CGATGATCCGCTTCAAGAAGCGCGACAACGTCCTCCGCGCGAGCTACGTCAAATATTTCTTCAAGCTGAAGGTCTACGAGGACTTCCTGATCGAACTCCGCCCGAAGATCCATGAGGTCGAGAAATGCTTTCACGACCTGCACCGGTCGAAACACCCGAAATCGAAGAAGGACGCGGCCATCGACGTCCGCAGCGTCAACACCCGCTTGAAGCACCTCGAACTCGAGATGCGCATCACGCCGCAGAACCTGATGGACACGCTGAAGACCGCGCGCGGCTTCATCCGCGAGGCCCACAAGGCCAAGACCGAGATGGTCGAGGCCAACCTGCGCCTTGTCATCTCCATCGCCAAGAAATACACCAACCGCGGCCTCTCCTTCCTCGACCTCATCCAGGAGGGCAACATGGGCCTCATGAAGGCCATCGAAAAATTCGAATACCGCCGCGGCTACAAGTTCTCCACCTACGCCACCTGGTGGATCCGCCAGGCGATCACGCGCTCCATCGCCGACCAGGCCCGCACCATCCGCATCCCGGTCCACATGATCGAGACGCTGAACAAGGTCATGCAGGTCCAGAAACAGCTCCTCCAGGAATTCGGCCACGAGCCGACCCCCGAGGAGGTCGCCGAGGAGATGAACCTGCCCGTCGAGCGCGTGCAACAGATCATGAAGATGGCGCAGCAGCCCATCTCGCTCCAGTCGCCCGTGGGCGACGGCGACGACACCAGCTTCGGCGACTTCATCGAGGACAAGTCCGCGGACAATCCCTACGACATGACCGCCTTCTCGCTCCTCCGCGAAAAAATCATGGACGTGCTCGACTCGCTCACCGAGCGCGAGCGTCGCGTGCTCACGCTGCGCTTCGGCCTGGTCGACGGCTACAGCCGCACGCTCGAGGAGGTCGGCAAGCAGTTCAAGGTCACGCGCGAGCGCATCCGCCAGATCGAGGCCAAGGCCCTCCGCAAAATGCGCCATCCGACGCGCATCCGCCAGCTGCACGGCTTCTTCGACGCCGAGCAGATCGACAATCCGCAGAATCTGCTCAAGAAGCCGCCGCTGATTCCGCCGCAGTTCCTCAAGCAGGGCGGCCCGCTCGGCAAACTGGGCTTCCCCCAGGACTGAAGCCGCTTTCGGCCTTTACTCACCCGCGGCGCAAACTAACCTTCCCTCCATGTCACTCTCCCTGCTCCCCCTCGCCGGCCTCTTCGGTCTCGGCGGCCCGGAACTGCTCCTGATCTTCGCCGTCCTGCTGCTCCTCTTCGGCGGCTCCAAGCTGCCCGGGCTCGCCAAGGGCCTCGGTCAGTCGATCAAGGAATTCAAGAAAGCCGCCAAGGAAGGCGACGATGACAAGGACGAGAAAAAGCCCGACGCCGCCCAGAAACCCGGCAACAACTGAGCGACGGTCGATTCATTCGATTTTCCACGGCGCGTCCATTTCGGGTGCGCCTTTTTTGTGTGCCTGCGTAGGGCCAGCTTGTCGCCGGGCCGGAATGGCATTGCGGTAGGGACGCTTGCCCCCAATCGCCTTGCCTTGCTCACCTCCGCAGCGACGCCTGGAACGCCGCGATCTGGTCCGGGCTGCCGAGCACCAGCACCTCGTCGCCGGTAAAAAGTTTCTCGTCTCCGCCGGGATTGAGGATCCGCCCGCCCGCGCGGCTGATGCCGGCGACCTGCAGGCCGTAGGCGCGGCTGAGGGCCAGCTCGGCGAGGCTGCGGCCGTGCAGGGCACAGTCCGCCGGCAGCGTCACCGCATCCATGCGCACCTCGTCGAAATGGGACGCCGTGGGCGCGCCCGACGCCGCCTGCAGGAACTCCTTGCCCGCCGCCACCTGCTGCGGATCGCCCAGGAGCAGCACCTTGTCGCGCGGATAAAGCATCATGTCTGAGTTGGGGTTGCCGACCATCAGGCCCTGCCGTTCGACCCCCGCCACCGTGCAGCCGAAACGGGTGCGCAGTTCCAGCTCGCCCAAGGTCCGGCCGCGGCAATCCGCGAGGTCCGGCAGCACGCAATCGGCCAGCGACAAATTCCAGTCGCTGTGCGCCGCCATCCACGGGGCCGTGGTGCCGGTGAATTTCTGGTCTCCCTGCGTCAGCATTTCCTGCAGCTCCACCTCGAGGATGCTGTGCCAGTAGACCAGCCGCCGCCGCAGGGCCAGGAACGCCACGCCCACGACGAACAGGGCCGCCACCGGCAGCCAGCGCGCCATGCCGCTGACGGGCAGGATCGCGCCCAGCCAGAGCAACAGCAGCAGACCGGCGCCGGCCTTGAGGCTGGTCTCGACGACCGGCGTCAGCTTGGCCGCCCGGGGATGGCCCGTGGTGCTGACCTGCGCGTAGAGAAGTGACAGCGCGGAAATATTGCGCCAGATGGCCACCAGCGGCGCGAGCACCACCAGCGCCAGCCCGCTCCAGAAAATCAACTCCGCTCCGCGCGGATAAGAGCGCTCGATGGGCAGGTAATCGCGCACCAGGCCGAACATCTGTTCGGAAAACACCAGCAGCCCGGTCACAAACAGGATTTCCACGCCAATCTGGATGAAACGCTTCTTGCTCAACTGCCAGAGGAAGCTTTTCCGCTCGCGCTGCTGCATCCGCTCCAGCCAGCGATGGTAATACTCCTCCCAGTCAGCCACCCAGCGCGGTTGCCGGGCGGCGATCCAGCCGCTGATCTTCTCCGCCCGGCGCGTCAGCAGCGGCGCCGCCAGCGTGGTCAGCAACGACACACCCACCGCCAGCGCCTGGAATCTTTTCGGCACCGCCCCCGCCGCCACGCCGAGCTGCGCGATGATGAAGGAGAACTCACCCAACGGCGTGACCGACAGGCCGACCCGCAGCGATTCCTTCGTCGCGCCGCCGATGACGAGCATGCCGGTCGTCACGGCCAGCGGCCGGGCGACCAGCACGAAGGCCGCGATGCCCATGATCAGCAGCCACGAGTCCAGCGCGGCAGGCAGGTCGATCAGCATGCCGATGGAGACGAAGAACACCGCGCTGAACACGTCGCGCATGCCCTCGAACGTGCGGCCGATCTGCGTCTTGTGCGGCGTCTCCGCCACGATCGCCCCGAGCATGAAGGCGCCGAGCGCCAGAGAAAATCCCGCCTTGTCCGCCAGCAGGGCCAGCACGAACAGCAATCCCGCCACGACAATGGTGGACAGTTCCTCGCCCGCACTGAGGCTCATCTTTTTCAGCAGCCAGGGCACGGTCAGCATCCCGCCGATGCCCGCGAGCGCAATGAATGCGCCCAGCAACCCCAGGGTGGTGCTGACCGTGGAGTGAGCCCCGCCGATCTGGATCAGCGAATTGAGAATCGTCAGCATCACAACCGCCACCACGTCTTCCAGAACCGCGACGCCCATGGCCAGCTGGCCGGATTTTTCGTGGGTCCCGCCGGTCTCCTGCAGCACCTTGCTGATGATGGCGGAGCTCGACACCATCAGCATCGCCGCGAGGAAGGTGGTCTCCAGCGGACTCCAGTTCAGCGCGGCGCCGAGCGCCCGCGTCAGGTTATACATCACGATGGCCCCGGTGAATGTGGCCAGCACCAGCGACAGGCCGAGCCGGCGCAGTTTCCGGAGGCTCAGGCCCATGCCGATGGAGAACATCAGGAAGACCAGGCCGACCTGCGCGAGGATCTCGATCCGGCCGAGGTCGGTCACCAGTTTGAACGGCGGCGTGTAGGGGCCGATGATCATGCCGGCCAGCAGATAGCCGACGACGACCGACAGGCCCGCGCGGTGGCAGGCCCAGCCCACGAGCCCGGCCACGAGCATGACGACCGCCAGATCCTGGATGAAATCGATTCCGTGCATGGCTCTGGCAGTCATTAAGACGCCACAACCCTTCTCCCCGTCAAGCCCGCAGCCCAGCCGCGTGACCTATGCCAGTCTGCTCAGTTGCGGGAAGCCGCAACCGCCGCCCGGACTTTTTCGCGCATGCCCTCAGGCTTGTAGGGCTTGACCACGTAATGAGTGATCGCGAGCCGGACCGCCTGGCTGACGGTGTCGCGATCGTTTACGCCAGTGCAGAGAATGACCGGCAGATGCCTGAGACTGGGCATGGAGCGGATGCGCTCGATGAGTTTCAGCCCATCGACCACCGGCATCTTGAGGTCGACGATACAAAGATCGAAACGGCAATGGGGCTCCGTCAACAGCCACCACGCTTCCGCGCCGTCGTGGGCCATGCTCAACTGAACGTGTGGTTCAGAGGCAAACATGTCCTGCAGCAACGCGCGGCAGTCATCGTCATCATCGGCGACTAGAATTCTCATGGGGCAAATGTCTGGACCCTAAGAATCGGCTTAAACAACCAAGGCTACAGGTTATTTTCCCGTAAATGAATTGCCCCGACCACTTGGCGCCAGCGACTTAAGCAATAAAACGACATTTGTCCCATCCGGATGCCGCAGGAACTACGGCGGGCGAACAACCGTCATCCGATGGATTTCGTCGTTCGGGACTTCGTCGCCCAGAATCTGCCGCAGCGCTTCCCCCAGCACTTCATCCCGGCCGGCACGAATGCCGGCAATCGTGGGCTTCACCTCGACATCCGGGATGATGCCAATGCGCTGGGTAGGCCGCTTGTCGGGATAAAACACGCCGATGCCGCTGATCGCGGTGCGCAGACCCCCGGGCAAGGGAATTGACGACAGGTTCCCGTCCGCTCCCGCCGTCGTGCTGCCGATCACCTTCGCCTGTGGCGCCACGCGAAATGCCATTGTCGTGTATTCGGCACTGCTTTGCGACACCTCGTCGACCAGGATCATCACTTTGCCCGCATAGTGTGGCGCCTGTGGCTGCAGGCTGAGAACATCACCGAAGCGAAAGGCACCAGGGTTCGCTAAATCGCCCAGGCTGAAGCGAACGAACTCACTCGGCTTGTCGACCAGCAGACCACCCAAGGCAAAAACCATGAAAGCCGAGGGATAATTGCGGATGTCGATGATCAGCCCCTTGGTCCCCATCGCTCTTTCGATATAGTTCTTCGCCTCCTCAAGCTTGACCGAGGACAGTTTCAAATAGGCGACATCCTTCGACAACAACCGGAAGGTTTCCCCCGGCAGATCGTGAGTGCGCGGAATCACTTTGGCCAGTGATGCCACTGGCACTCGCGATGCGGAGACCGCTATCGCCTCACCGTTGCGCCGCACGGCCAGTTTCACTTCCCCTGCCGGGCCGCGAGTGAGCGATCGCGCGACGTCGCGCAATCGCGTCGGCTCATTTGACGCCGCGTAGAACGGTGCCCACGTCTCCACCAGCTTCGCGACCGACGTTCCGCCAATTTCCTCAATGGTATCGCCCGCCCGCAATGCCGACGGAGAATTTTCGGGAGTGCTCAGAACACCCGTAACAACTGCCTGATTTTCGACAAAACGCACCACGATGGGTAGCTGGCAGTCTCCCACCGGCGGACGCAACTGCAGCGAACTCCATAAATTGGCATGGGTGTCATGAACTCTCGCAATCAAGGCCATCATCTCCAGCTCGTAGGTGTCCCGGTCCTTCGCCAGGCCGATCCGCGGAATAAACTCCGCCAGCGTTTCATTCCAGTCGCCGTCCACCAGGTCGCGGTAGGGAAACCAATAGCGAATAATGTTCCAGAACCGGTAAAGCCCGAGCAATTGGTAACCCGCATCGGCCGCCATGATCCGCGGATAGGCCAGCTCCCGGTCAAATACCGGGTTGCCGACACCAGGCGCGAGAGAAACGTAGAATTGGGCGCCAACTTTCGGTCGATTCAGGTGAATTGCTCGAAGCCTATTGCTCAGGTCATGTCCTAATCGAGCCTCGTCCTCGATCCAACGAAGGTCCGGACGCAAATGGAGGCTGGGGTCTGCCAAGGTCGCTTGCGGGCCCCCAGTTTTGAACTCGCCCAAATCATCAATCCACTGCAACAACGCCGCGTTCGCGCGGGGCCGGTCATTCGCCGCCAGGATCATCGGCATGACCCGGAATAGCTCATAGTCCCAATGAACCTGCCCCGATGTGACCTTGGGATGGTGGTATTTGAGGAAGCCCCAAACCTGGCCGAGGATGGTCAGGTTCTCGACCTGCACCGGCGTGGCTTCCGCCAAGACAATCTTCGAGCCACTATCGAATTCGTGATCCCGGTCCATGATGGTCTGAACGCGCTCAACCTTGGGCGCCTCCCAGATGGGCTTCCCGTCCACCAACAGTTGCAGGTCATCTGCCCATGCCTTGCCCGTTCCTCCGACCAGGAAACCAAAATACACCATCCGGCCATCCGGATGCACGGGCAGTGTGATGGAATACTCCGTCCATTCCGTGGTGCCATTGACCTGGCGTTTCCGCATGTTGTCGAACGCCATGATCCGGCCTTCCCCTTCTTCGCGCATCCATAACCCGGCAAAGTCGCTGACCTCCTCGGTGCGCAGAAACCCGCGCAACTCCAGCCGTTCGCCCTTGAAGTCCATGGGCAGAAATTTGGTCAGGGATGAAAACTCCCGTGGGCTAAAAGGCCCGCGTTCGATCCGGCCCGCCCCCTTCCCCGTGTGAACCACCTGATCGTCCAGGAAAAGAGTTCCCTCCGGTCCGCCGACCCAACCCGTGGGCTTCCCGCCTGTTTGTCCGACCTCGAAATTGAGCATCGCACCCAGCCCGGCCGCGTCCGGCAGTTCGTCTGCGGCTGACGCTCGCTCCCCAATGATGAGACCCGCCAAGGTGAAGGTGAACAGGGCTCGAAGCATCATTTCCCATACGATCAACCCATCGGCTGTGCAAATCCTCTTTCCCGTGAACATGGGCAGCCTTGACCCCGATCAGGCCCCTCAGGTTCCAGGTCCGCCCTGCCCTAACCTGTTTTCGTCAACGAGTTTGCTTTTGACAATTTCACCGCCGGGCCGCTTGTATTGCCCAACCCCCGCCACCGCCACCAATGTTCAACCAACTGCTGGGACTTTTTTCCAACGACATCGGGATCGACCTGGGCACGGCCAACACCCTCGTCTACGTCAAAGACAAGGGGATCGTGCTGCGTGAACCGAGCGTGGTCGCCGTCTACACCAACTCCCGCCGCGTGCGCGCCGTGGGTGACGAGGCCAAGGTCATGCTGGGTCGCACCCCCGGCAGCATCACCGCGATCCGCCCGATGAAGGATGGCGTCATCGCCGACTTCGACATCACCGAGGCGATGCTCCGTTACTTCATCCGCAAGGCCAATGGCGGCAAAACCTTTCCCCAGCCCAGCGTCTGCATCGCCATCCCCAGCGGCATCACCGAGGTGGAAAAACGCGCGGTGATGGAATCGGCCACCCACGCCGGCGCCCGCGAGGTGCACACCATTCCCGAACCCTTCGCCGCCGCGCTCGGCGTCGGCCTGCCCGTCGACGAACCGGCCGGCAACATGATCGTCGACATCGGCGGCGGCACCACGGAGATCGCGATCATTTCCCTCAACGGCATCGTCTTTTCCAAGTCCATCCGCGTCGCGGGCGACGAGATCGACCTCGCCATCATCAACTACATGAAGCGCGCCTACAACCTCCTCATCGGCGAGCGCACGGCGGAGGAAATCAAACTGACCGTCGGCTCCGCCTACCCGCTCGAGACGGAGCTGGCGATGGAGGTCAAGGGCCGCGACTCCGTGGCCGGCCTGCCCAAGACGATCCACATCACCTCCCAGGAAATCCGCGAGGCCATGGGCGACACCGTCGGCTCCATCGTCGAGGCCGTCCGTTCCGCCCTCGAACGCTGCCCGCCCGAACTCTCCGCCGACCTCGTCGACCGCGGCTTCGTCATGGCCGGCGGCGGCTCCCTCATCCGCGGCATCGACAAGCTGCTTTCCGAGAAGACCGGCCTGGCCGTCACCGTGGCCGACGATCCCCTCTCCGCCGTGGCCAACGGCACCGGCGTCTTCATCAACAACATCGAAGACTACCGCCGGATCGCCGCTGACCTTTGAGGTAGGGGCGCTTGCCCCCAAGCGCCTCCGGGCGGTTAAGGGTAACCGCCCCTACCGTAAAATCTCCCGCCGTGCTGCCGAAACGCTTCGATCAGGCCCGCCCTTTCCTCACCCTGGGCGTTCTGCTGCTCCTCTGGGCCTTGGCGCCGCTCGCGGTGAAAACCTTCACGCGGGCAAGTTTTTTTGAAATGCAGGCCCCGCTCATCGTGGCTGAGTCCTATGTGCAGGACATCCAAAATTATCTGGCCAACCAACTCCACTCCAAGGAGGAATTGCGGCAGGCCGGCCAGCAGATCGCCGGGCTGATCAACACCTACCAGTTGAGCGTGCAGGAGAACCAAGGCTTGCAGGCCGACATCCTGCGGCTCGAAAACCTGCTCAACCTGCCGCCGATGCCCGCTTTTCGTTTCGAGCCCGCCCGGGTCGCGCGGCGCGATTTCACCGCCTGGTGGTCGCACTTGGACATCCGCAAAGGCAGCAATTACGGCCTGACCGTCGGCGCCCCCGTGGTTTTCTCCGGCGGAGTCGTCGGCCGGGTGATCGAGGTCCATCGCTACACCGCCATCGTCGATCTCGTCACCAGCCCCAGCTTCCGCATCGCGGCCTCCGTGGAGGGCGACAACCGCCCGGTCAGCTATCAAGGCGGGCTGAACGATCCCTTCAAGTCGCCGCGCGGCCGGGTGGAGTTCGTGCCGTTGGACGTCTATGCCACCCGGACCGCCCCCAAGCGGCTCGTCACCTCCAGCCTGGGCGGAGTATTTCCGCCCGGCCTCACCATCGGCGAAATCACGGACCTCGAGTCCAGCCCGGACGGCTTGTTCAAGACCGGGGACGTGCATCTCGACGAAAGGCTCGGCTCGCTCTCCGAGGTCACGGTCCTGGTGCCGCTCAATCCGGA